>JAYTFV010000264.1:0-18693 GCA_043734065.1 Planctomycetota bacterium | reverse complement strand
GTCCTTTTTCGGAGAAAAAGGCGACACTCCCCGAGTGGGTTCAGCAAGCCGCCGAGGCCACCCGCCCCGCCGTGAGCGATCTCGCCCAGCGCGGCTACTTCGGCCCCGTCGGCATCGACGCCATGCGCTACACTCACCCCGACTGGCACCTCCCCCGCACGCGACACCTGCAAGACATCAACGCCCGCTGGACGATGGGCCGCCTCGCAGCCGGGTGGTTTGAGCGACTCGACCTCGATCGGACGATGCTTTGGTGGCATGGACCTCGTCACTCTCCCTCAGAGGGGACATCGAGCGACCCATGGATGGCCACCAGCCCGGAATTCATCAATGGCATACCGGTCTCGCACCGCACCTGGCTGAGAGTGGAGGGGCGGGATTGAAATCCCCATTCATCTGGGGCACAATCCTCACAGCTTCGTTGCCCCCTTTGCGTGATCGGGGCCACGCATGCGATTCACACCCGGATGGGAGTTCCGCGTCACATGGCCATGAACGTCAAAGCCCTTGCCTCAGCTGCCCTTTCCGCTCACAAGGGCGTGTTGCGTCTGGCCCCGACGTGGGTGCCCCGGTCGTTTCTCCAGCCGGGTCGGCGGCTGAAGCTGCATCCGGATGATTACTACGCCCTCGGCACGCATCGCGGCGGGATCGATGAGCGATGGTTCGCCTCGACCACGGAAGCCGCCAACGACAACCGCGCCGCCGATGAGGGTCTGAGCTACGTCGTCGCGGGCAAGGACAAATTTCTGCTCAAGGATGCCGTGGCCGAACTCGGGGCCGAGATGGTCGGCCAGCACATCTGGGACAAGTACAAGAAGTGGCCGGTGTACTCCAAGTTCTTCGACAACATGGGGCCGATCCCGCACCACATGCACCAGAACGCCGCCCAGGCCAAACTGGTCGGGCGGGAAGGCAAGCCCGAGTCGTACTACTTCCCACCGCAACTCAACAACGTCGGCAACAACTTCCCCTACACGTTCATGGGCCTCGAACCCGGCACGAACAAGGAGGATGTCGTCCGCTGTCTCGACAACTGGAACAACGGGGACAACGGCATCCTCGACCTGTCGAAGGCGTACCGGCTCAAGGTCGGCACCGGCTGGCTGATCCCGCCCTGCGTGCTGCACGCACCGGGTTCGCTGCTGACCTATGAACCACAATGGGGCAGCGATGTCTTCGGCATGTACCAGAGCATGGTCGAGGGCCGGGCCGTGCCGCACGCCCTGCTCACCAAGGACTTCCCCCAGGAGAAGCACGACAACAACCAGTACCTGGTCGACGCCCTCGACTGGGACAAGAACGTCGATCCCGACTTCAAGGACCACAACTACCTCGAACCGATCCTCCACACCGGCAGCGAGAAAGACGGCTACTTCGACCGCTGGATCGTCTACGGCCGCATCGACAAAGAACAGCTCTTCACCGCCAAAGAACTGACCATCAACCCCGGCGTGAAGGTCACGATTAAGGACGGCGGAGCCTATGGCTGGATCACCGTCCAGGGCGAAGGCCGCGTCAACGGCATGAAGCTGCAAACCCCGGCGATGATCCGCTTCGGCCAGATGACCGAAGACGAGGTCTTCGTCACCGCCCCCGCCGCTGCGGAAGGGGTGACGTTCGAGAACACCGGCACGGAGCCGCTGGTTGGCCTGCGCTACTTCGGCCCCGAAGCCCAGAAGGACGCCCCGAATGTTGGGGACCACAAGAAGAAGTAACCCACCGAGCCGGATCTGGCAAGCGCCCAGAGAACGGCCGTGACACCGCTGACTACCGAGTAGTGTCACTGCCCCTCTGGGCGCTGCTCCCCTAAGTCGAACTTAAGCCGATGTGATCCCATGGTGCCAGTTCGAGTTTCAATTCCGGTCCGCGATGCCAAGGGTATGGCATCTCGCCGCCGCACTAAGCCAACATTCGCAGGGCTGTTTTCAGGTTGTGGCGGATTCGATCTGGGATTCCAGCAATCCGGTTTTAGATCATTGGCTGCCTTCGACATCGATTCTGACGCAGTTGCAAACTACAACGCGAATCAGACGGGTAACGCCGCTGTCTGCGATTTAGCTTGTGTCAATTCTTTGGAGCTATCGTCTCCCCCCGATGTCATCATCGCAGGGCCACCATGCCAAGGTTTTTCCACACTTGGACTTAGGGCCAATGATGATCCTCGGAACTCGCTGCTGATTTCAGCTGCATCGCTTGCTGTTGCGGCCAATCCCAGGGTAATTTTGATTGAGAACGTGTCAGGTGCGGTTGCAGGTACACATCGCTCTTACTGGAATTCGGCAAAAGCAATAATTGAAGCGGCTGGATTTCAATCCAAAGAGTTTCGAGTGACTGGGACAGACTTTGGCTTGCCGCAGATTCGAAAGCGAATCATCCTTGTCGCAGCACGATGCAATCTAGATCGAGCCATTCAACCGATTCCGGGAGGCTGCGTCGCAATCAGGAAGTGCTTGTCGGATGTCGAGCGTCTTCCAAACCATTTTCCACGATGGTTGACACCCGGGTCGTCGGAGTACCAGATCGCTCAGAGAATTCTTCCTCATCAAAAGCTTTGCAACGTCAGAGGTGGGAATCGTTCAATCCCCACTTGGGAGATTCCGGAAGTGTTCGGAGCAGTCACATTGCGAGAACGAAAACTACTTTGCATTGTACAACGACTCCGTCGACAAAGGAGGCTACGTCCAGTCGGAGACGCCGATCCACTAACCATTCAGGATTTGGATGAATCTTGCGACTTCGATCCTCGTCCGATTGTCAACAAGCTCAAAGACAAAGGGTATCTCAGGCAGATCGGAAGAAGGTTCGATTTGGCACACACATTCAACGGGACATACCGTCGCCTTTCAACAGATCACCCGTCTCCCACCGTTGACACACGCTTCGGACAACCGAGATACTTCCTTCATCCAGAAGAGCAGCGAGGGCTCTCGGCTCGTGAGGCTGCACGGATTCAGGGATTCCCTGACGATTTCGTGTTTCATGGTTCTCTCACAACCCAATTCCGCTTGATCGGAAACGCGGTCCCGCCACCGATAGGGCGATGGTTCGCGGAAATGATACTTGAACACTTGTTGTGAGCCGAAGCCATGAACCGAATGGACGACCTAATCAGGATTTGGACAAGCCAGTCGAGGCATGATCAGCGCATTGATCAGAATGCCCTTCTGCTCGAATTCCTCGGCACCTGGTTGTATTCTCAGTATCAGCCATTCCCTGAGAAGCCTCCGTTCTGGGACAGGCTGTTTGCTTGGCTCGATCACATTCCAACGGGCAACGCGACTCGCGACAGTGACCAGCAGGCACTGTTCAATTTTGTGCCCTGGCTTCTCTTTGTGGGGGAAGAGGATCTCATCGCGGCATACCGCGCTGCCTACACTGGCCCGATTTGCCGTTGGCTCATTGACAGTGCATCGATTAAAATCACCGATCCAGACCTGGGATGCCAGATTTCCGAGGCTCGTCAATCGACATGGTTTGGGAGTTTAGCCGGAATGGACATCAATACATTCTGCCGCGTGAATGGCATCTTCGGACAAAGCTATCGGCCCGAGTTTCGGTTTGTATCCGAGTTTTGCAAGATCCCCCCGCTAAAGAAGTGGCTCAATCAGGAGTGCTACCGACGCATCGTGATCGTCGAAGACATTGTCGGTACCGGTGAACAGTTCAAGGAGACCGTAGATGCACTGATCAAGTTGAAACCATTGCCGATTCTGTTTGTGCCGCTGTTCATCGCACCCGACGGACTTGAGCTTGTTCAGGATCTCATTGGAGGTCCAAAGTGCAGACACATCCAATGCCAGCCGCTCTTTGTCCTCCCCCATGAATGCCTCGTTCGGCGTGCCCAGTCACCCCATGACAGCCAGGAGATCGACGATTTCAGGTCCGTGAACCAGCGTGTCAACGCGGGCCATCTGGGCTTCGGCAAAGATTATGGGACACTCGTGTTGACCCATGCAAATTGTCCAGACAACGTTCCTCCCATCATTCACGAGCGAACGGCAATGCGTCCGGTTCCGTTATTTCCGCGAGCTTCGCGGGAAGGTTGACCATGCAACAGATGCAGAACCCATTCACGACGCTGTACGTCACCGAACGGATGGAGGGTGACAAGTTCCCGTCACTCTTCAGTCCAGTCTTGGTTTCGCAAGCGTTGTCGCTATTCCAGGCTGGCAATGTGGTTGTTCGTGGGACTCAGGGTACTGGGAAGTCCATGCTCTTGGCACTACTGCGCACAGACACTCGTCTTGCGTTTCATGAAAGGCCAGACGAGCCTTATCCCGTGCCTGACGATCTGTGCAAGTTTGTCAGCACCAGCATCAATCTCTCTTCCAATCAGGCGCTGCGGTTTGCCACGCGGTGGTCAGGGTCAGCCTCCGCAGAAGACTTGCTAGAACTTCGCAGCGGATTCGTAGACTACATCAATACATGGCTCCTGCGAGACCTGCTGCAATCGATTCGCACGTTGCAGCGGTCAAGGACAGGAATGTGGCAACGATTGAGTCTAGGTGTCGGCAACGCATCAATCGAGGATGGCATTCTCGGATTCTCAACAAGTGGCGCGGCCAAGAACCTGTTTCAACAGCCAAGGACATTCGACCAAGCGATTGCTCAGTTGACTGATCGTATCGACTTGTATTTGAGGTTTATGAACGGCAAAGTACGGCAACTCCCCGATGCCATCAGGCGTGGACAGCAAGATTCGGTCGGACAGCCACTCATTGCACTGGTGAATACGCTACGAGATACGGGTTGTCTTGCTTCAGACACTCGGGTCATTGCCGTCATCGACCAGTTCGAGCAACTCCTCGATTTCGAAACACAGATCAAGGATCGCAATTACGGACTCCTTCGTGATGTGATCGACGAGGCAATACACCTGCGAGAACCCACCATCTGCTATCGTGTTGGGACTCGTCCCTACGCTTGGAAAGATCGCAGGAGTGAATCTCTGCGTGATTACATGGAGATTGATCTTGACGAAATGCTCAGGCGGAAGGAACACGCTTCCAATCAGATCTTTCCGACCCTGGCGATCGATGTTTTTCGTCGAAGACTTCAATGCTTTGGGTACGCCGATGAGACGAAACCTGGGTGTCCTCTCCAGGCGGTTCTCGGGGTAAGTCCGAAGCCGAATCAACGGGTGTCTCGAATCGTGTCGCGGGCGAAGGCGAACTGGGCCAAGATACTGAAGATTCCGAAGGGGGTTACAGAGCCGGTGCAAAAGGCACTGACTGACCTTGCCAGGTCAAATCCAATGAGTGCGAAACTCGGAGTCGCCTGGATACGCCAACAGATTGCATCAGATGGTCCGCTTCCGATTGCGACATGCGATCTGATCGAAAGCAATGAATTCCCTTGGGATAGCGACGATCAGAAGTGGTGGCGAAAAGAGCGGATTGGACTCGCGGTCCTTCAGATGGCCGCAGCCCACGGTCAACGTGTACCAATGTTTGGCAAGAAGGACATCCTGGACTTGTCCGGCGGCAACATCCTTGTTTTCGGGAGCATTTGCCAACATATCTGGGCCTGCTGGCTGCGGTCCAGAAATGGCGTGTTACCAGGAGATGATGGCTTCCCGATTGATCCCGTCATGCAGGACGAGGGTGTCAGGAACGCCAGCAGAGAGTGGCACGAGAAAATAGCTGAGGAAGCCTGGCTGGGAGATTCTCTGACGCATTTCATTGATGAGTTCGGGAACTATTTGCACACTAAGTTGATCGCCGATGAGCAGATGTCTTATCCTGGCGGAAATGGAATTTCACTTTCAAACAAGGATCTGAAGACTTTTTCGGAAGTCGCTCGGATTCTCAGCGACGGTGCCGATCGAGGATTTCTGCTCCAGAGGAGACATACTCCAAAGACCCGGACAAGAGGTCCTTCCACCAAGTGGTATCCGCATCCGATTCTCGCCCCATTCTACGAACTGACGGTTGCACACACCAAGGAACCACTCTACGTTCGTGCCATGAAAGTGCGAGGATGGATGGATGAATCAGCAGGCACGCCACCGGCTGACGGGCCAGCGAGCAGTGGCACTGATGATGAGCGGCAACAGTTTTTGCCATATAAGGATTCCTTGTGATGATTGGGCCATACCGCCCTCACGGGCCACTGCGATGGTTGCTCGACCGCCTTGATGGTGTATCGCATTGGGCATTGGTGGGAGCATTGGGTGCGGAGAGTCGCTCGGCAACAGTGCCACAAGAGCTTTGCTTTCTCGGGAAGCTGGAATCGTGCCTGTTGCTGCGGATTAACGATGTTGCCTCTGACTTTAGCCGAGAAGTCAAACGGTTAATGCTTGAGCGCGAGAGGGAACTGCGTTCTACTGTCGGAAGTCTATTGGAGATACAAGACGAGAGCTTGATGAGCGAACTTCCCGAACTCGAGCCTTTGGGGGACAGAATTGAGGAGCGAGTTGGGGAAAGTGTCGTCCTGGACGTATCTTGCCTGCCGAAGCGGTTCTTCTTCTACATTACGCGGAGGCTATTGCAGTCAGAGAAAGTCAAGAATGTCGTTGCTGCGGTGACAATCCCTGAGAAATATGGCTCACAGCTTTCAAAGAGCGGGGGCTCTTGGGCGTTCCTCCCTTCTTTTGGAAGGGAGAGAAGTGATAGAGCACAACCGATGCTGATCATTGGAGTCGGGTATCAGCATCTCAATCTGCTCGAAGTGGCGGAGAGCGATCCCGATCCTGTGCGGCTTCTGTTCCCGTTTCCATCAAAGCCCCCTGGTGCGATCAAGAATTGGGAATTCGTGCGCAGCATCGAAAAGCAAAAGAAATTCGGCCTGAAACCTTCCGATTTGATTCGCGTGCATCCGCAGGCGACCTCGTTGGCGTTTGATATTCTCACAGGACATTGCGCAGGTCAGTCCAACGAGGTGTGGCTGGCTCCGTTTGGGCCGAAGTCCTTGTCGCTCGCAATGCTGCTGTTTGCCTTGGCAAGAGAGGCTGCGGACTTGCCGGTTAGCATCGGGTACACACAGCCACCCGCATACAGTGCGACATACTCAATTGGAGTTGAGAGAGCATGTAATGGAGTTCCAGTCGTACACTCGTACTGCCTGAAGTTAGGAGGAAAGAACCTCTACTCGCATGGCTAGGTGGCGGGGTGGCCCCGGTGGATTCGCTTGGGAATCTCTCGGATGGCTTGGCCACGGGAGGGTTCGGCAACGAGAGCGTCCCGTGGGTCACCTCGGGGGCCTCTGGCACACCGGGCGGCCGCCGCGTGGCAGCGAGTCCCCACGACACTCAAGACCGGGGCGATGCGGGGCTCAACCCAGGGACCGCAGGGCCGGAACGATCTCGGCTCGCGACGCGCGCCAGGCCGGGATCAATCCCGAGATCAGGCCGACCAGGACCGTGACCGCGCTGCCGGTGACGAGAATCTCAAGGGAGGGGGAGAACGCGATCGTGACCTCTTCGGCCCCGACCGACATCCCGCTGAACTTCAGCGTCGCGGCGGCGGCGATCACGCCGATGAGGCCGCCCAGCACGCTGAGCAACAGGCATTCCGCGAGAACCAGCCGGAAGATCCGCCCCGTGGAGACGCCCAGCGTTTGCAGCACCGCGTGCTGCTGCACGCGATCCTCGACCGTCATGATCGTGGTGGTCGAGAGCAGGACCGTCATCAATCCCAAACAGGCATAGCCCAGGTACTTCGACAGGTGGATCAAGTCGATGAGGTCCGCCAGACTGGAGGCTTGGAACACCCCCTTCGTGCGCGTGTCGGTCAGGACGGGCCCTCCCTGGAGCCGGCGGGGTGGCCCAGACGCTGCTTTGAGCGTCTGGGTTGCAGAGCAACAAGAGATTACGGAAGAGACGATCACCTTTCGATCCCTCTTGTTCCTGCGTCACTCAGATATCCAAAGTGATGTCTGGGCCACCCCGCCAAACGAGATTGGCAGTCCGGGCCATCCCGCCGGAGTTTCGTACGACAATACGTACCCAATACGAACACAGCCCCTCGCAGCGGGGCTGCGAGGGGCTGTGGGATTCGGGGTTGTGGACAGTTAGGTTACGCGGCTTCGACCGGCGGGACCGAACGATCCTGCCCTCGGAGTTGCTGGAGAGCCTCTCCGGTGGCCTTGCTGGCGGGGAGTTCCTCGGGCAGGCGGCTATCGACATCATAGGCTTGGCCGATGATTTCCAGGAAACGGATGAACATCCAGGTCGGGTCGACTTCCCACCACTTGTGACCGGCGCGGGCCAGACGCGGGTAGGCGTGATGGTTGTTGTGCCAACCTTCGCCGTAAGCGAGGACCGCCACCCACCACAGATTCCGCGAGCGGTCGGTCGTCTCGTAGCTGCGGTAGCCCCACATGTGGGTGGCCGAGTTCACGAACCACGTGCTGTGGTACGCGAAGACCAGCCGCACGCACATGCCCCACAAGAACATCGGCCAGCCGCCGATCAGGAACAGCACGATCCCGGTCCCGACCAGCACCGGGCCGAACGCCTTCTCAAAGAACCACATCATCTTGTCCTGGACCAGGTCCGGAACAAAGTGCTTGTACATCGTGGGCCGCAGCCGGGAGTCGCGTCCGGTGAACGTCCACAGGATGTGCGACCACCAGTCGCCTTCGTTCGGGGAGTGCGGGTCGCCGGGCTGATCGGACTTCTGGTGATGAATGCGGTGGATCGACGACCAGTGCAGGGGAGTCCCCTCACCGGCCACAGTCGCACAGAACAGACCGAAGAACTTGGCCGGGTTCCGCAGCTTCAGTGCCCGATGGCTCAGGTAGCGGTGCATCGTCATGCAGATGCCGATGCTACATGTCATCCAGTGCAGGACGACGCAGACGGCCAGGGACTGCCAGTTGAAGAACAGCGACCGGTAGGACGTGAAGAGACTCGCGACTGCCACCAAGGCACCCAAGTGCATGGCGGTCATCCAGCCGACAACGGTCCAGTCGACGTTATCCCAACGCAGGTTCTCTGAGCCAAAGGTCGACAGCAGCAGGCTCCGCTCCTCGGCTTTGGTCTGCCGCCACTGGTCGCGGTCGGTGGCTGGAGGGTTGGTCGAAATTGGAAAGGTGGACATGGTTGATCTCCGAAACAGGAGGCCGCTGCGCTCGACCAACCGACGTACGGCTGGTTTAGGCGGCGGGACTCTAACACAAGTTTCGGGTGTTCTCTGTCAGCAGAGGTTCATACTTTTGTCAAACTGGTGTCACATTGTGTCAAGGAAATGTCACGAGACCTATTCTTCTTCCAGCATGGGAGTTACGTCGTCGGAGCTGGCCACAAAGCGGTAGCCGGTGCCGCGGACTGACACCAAATGACGGGGCTCGGCGGGGTCGTTCTCGATGTATTTTCGCAGACGCATGACAAAATTGTCGATCGTGCGGGTCGTCACCTCGGCATTCTGATCCCAGACCATTTTCAAGATTCGGCTGCGGGAGAGGACTTCCCCCTCATGCTCGATGAAGAACTTCAAAAGTTGCAGCTCCATCGTGGTCAGGCGATGAACCTGGTCTCCGCGACGGATTTCGAAGGAGCGGAAGTCGACCTCGATATCGCGGAATCGAAACGTGTCCAGCGTGGGGGGCGCGGGGGCGACTCCGACATGGAGTCGGACGTTGCGCTCCAGGAGGTTCTTGACGCGGCTGAGGAGTTCGGGGAGCGCGAATGGTTTGGTCATGTATTGGTCGGCCCCGCAGTCAAAGGCGTGCGACCGGTCTTCGCTGAGTGACCGGGCACTCAGGACCAGAATCGGCACCCGCGAATCCTTCTCGCGGATGGCCCGGCAGATTTCATACCCGCTCATGCCTGGCAGCATCAAATCCAGCACGATCAGATCGGCCCGTTCGCCGTCGTCGTCAAAGTGCCTGATCGCCGAACGCCCATCTCCGACGACGGTCGCGTCGTACCCCTCCTGCTCGAAGTTGAAGCGCAGACCTTCGGCGATCGTCTCTTCGTCCTCGACAATCAGGATGTGTTTCTGATCGCTCATCATACGGGCTCTGATGCGGATGGATTATCAGGAGAGAATGCCTTTAATGTCGGCACGGCAGGCTGCCCCGCTGGAGGTGCCGCCACCGCATCGCCCGTCGGCAGCACCACTCCCGGCAGGTCGACCGTAAACGCACAGCCCGGCAGCCCATCATCGCGGTCGTCGACACCGATCCGCCCCTTCAACTGCTTCACCAGCGTCGCGACAATGAACAGCCCCAAACCTGTTCCCTTGGTCCGCCGCTGGAGTTCGCTGCCCCCGCGATAGAAGATCTGAAACACCTTCTTGCGGTCCTCGTAAGGCACCCCAGCCCCGTTGTTCGACACCCGCACATGTGCCCGCCCCCCGGTACTGAGCAAGGCGCTGACCTCCACGCGCGAGGGGGTGCCGCCGTACTTCACCGCGTTGTCAAGCAGGTTCGAGAAGATCATCCGCAGCACGATCCGCCGCGCTCGAATCCGAATCGGCGGCACCTTGATCGCGAACACCTCCGACAGACGGCTCTTGTGCTGCGTACAGGCCGCCGCGGCGCACTCCCGCAGTAGCGGCTCCAGTTCGATCTCCTCGACCACCTCGTTCTCGCCGATCGCGTCGAGGCGACCCACCTCCAGCAACTGATTGATCAACTGATCCAACCGGTGCAACTCCCGCTCCATCATGCCGTAGAACTGGTCCCGTTGCTCCGGGGTCAACTGCCGCATGCGGATGGTTTCGAGCGAGAGTTGGAGGGCCGCGATGGGGGACTTGAGTTCATGGGTCACACTGTCGACGAAGTTCGCCTGCCGATTGTTGAGGGCAATCTCCTTCAGTGTCAGCACCAGCCAGAGCGACATCCCGATCAGAATCAGCGTAAACAGCACGACTCCCAGCGTGAGCGCCGTCCAACTCGACCCATGAGCCAGTAAGATGATCCAACACACCATCAGCGTCACGTTGAGCGACATCAAACTCGCGCTCAGCGTGATCGGAAAGTGAAACGTACTGCGTTTGCGGAATGATCCGGCCATGATGCGTTCCGTGGGAAAGGTTTCCAACCTGTCAGTATTAGGGAATGACGCCTGGAAGCCTATCCCACTTTAGAAACTCGAAGCCCGAAACTCGAATGCACGAACCAAGAAGAGGCAGGGCGGGGGGCATACTCCCATCCCTTCGAGGTGCAGAGGATTACTCGGCCATTCGAATAATTCTCTCAGCACACGCAGACTTCCAAAGTTTGCAGTCTGGAGCAAGCGTACACGCAATTGGCGGACCGCATCGGCAACCCCCTGGCAGTGATCGTCGATGGAGCGGTCGAGCTGCGCGAGGGGGCTGAGGTTCTGCACGCGCGGCGGACGGATCCTCCGCAGCCGGAGACGCTGATCCTGAGCGACTTCAGGCACAGGGCGGCGAACGTGCTGAAGCGGGTCATCGGTCACGACCCGCGGTGGACCGCCTTCATGGCACATGTCGGGTCGACGCGCTCATCCATTCAGGAGACCGAACTCGGCCACCTGACCCGGCCCAGTCCGCGTCCCAGGGCCCGCTTCATGTACCTCGCTCCGACGCTGAAGTGGGGCGGATGGCCTCGTCGCAACTCACCCATCCGCACTCGACAGCGCAGGCCAAGATCACCGTCGAGTGTTTCACAGAGAAACTCGGCTGGCTCCGTGAGTTCGCCGAAGACAACCCGCGCTAGCACGCCTGCCAGGAGGTCGTGAATGTCGCACTCACGTTCATCAACCAGCCCGGTCTGTCTCGCGACGCAGCTGACCAACTCGCGACCCTCCTGCTCCCTCTCACCCCATGCACCACCAGCCGATGTGTGTGCATCTGGATTGTCGGCGATTTCTCCGAAATCGCTGTCTGAGGGCGATTCGTACGACTCACCTCCAGAATGTTTGCGCGTAGCACCTATCGAGGTGGCCGGTCGGTCCGAGATGCCAGCGATGCTCCTGTGCGTCATCTCATCTTTGCATTGCAAACGCGCGAAGTCTGCGAGCGATGAGAGATTTTTCGAACTGCCTGGAAACCCTCTGTACCCCGAAGATCCTGGAGTCCGCCTTCGGCCTCTTCAAACAGCTCGAACGCCAACACTGCCGAGGCGGCTTCACCAGCCTCAAACAACTCCGCGCCTGGGTGAAACAAAACCTGCACACCACCCTCGCTGCTCAATGCCAAACCGCCTACACCGAGTCCAAAACCACCCCCGCCTCACCATTCATAAACCCCCATCCCTCGAAAACGCTGGTTCAACAGACCAGTGTGGGACCGTGAGCGGGGCCGACCATTCTTGCCGCAGAGTGTCGATGTTCGACCGATTCCCCTCATCGAGCTTCGGGTGCTTCGCCGCGACTTCCAAGGCTGCCAGGGCTCCTGGGACATCCCCCGACCGGTACAGAGCATCGGCCCACTGGATGTGGACAATCGGCAACGAGGGGGTCTGCTGGCGGGCATGCTCCCACAGCGTCAGCGGGTTCCGCCACACGGGCAGATAGTTCATGGATGCCATCAGGTACGCACCGACAATCGCGATGCTCAGCGTGGCTGTGGTCGCGATCGAGACCACTCTTGTGAGCGGCGATGCCTCACCGTTTCCGGTCAGCCACGCGCCACACCGACTGCATGCCAGGGCGACCACCGTGAACACCACCAGACACGGCAAATACATGTACCGGTCGTTCATCAGCGTCGTGATCGGAAAAAAGTTCATCACCGGAAACAACAGCCACAACCACGTCGCCAGCGCGAACGCCAGTTGAGGGTACTTCTCCCGTTTCACCCACAGAAACGCGGTGAGTCCCCCCCACGCCAGCAGCGACGCTGCGATCTGCGGAGCGATCCCGCGAAACGGAGGATCGTAGAACACGCACAAACCCCGAGGCACCGCGAGCATCGCCAAATACCGACACATCAACGTCGCATCGACCCCGATGATCTGCAGCTTGTTCAGCTCCAGATGTCCCCGCAAGCCGCCGCCCACCGTGAACTGCGCCGACATGGTGATGTAGGTCAGCAGCACGCACAGAAAGACCGGCACCGCTTGTCTCCCGGCCGCCGCACTGAAACTCTTGCGCGAAACCAGCACGTCATAAGCTACCACAATCGGCGGCACCACGACCACGGACGCCTTGCTCAGCAGTCCCAGGGCCAGCCACAACAGCCCCCATGCCTCGTCACGCCCCGTTCGTTGTGGTCGCAGATAACACAGTCCGCACAGCAGCATGAACATCGACGAGAGCAGCGTCTTCTGCGACGAGACCCACGCCACCGACTCAATCTGCAACGGATGCACTGCAAACAGCGCCGCCACGATCCAGGCGGTCCAACTGTTCTTCGTGAGTTGCTTCATCAGCGCGAACACCAGCACCGCATTGATCGCATGCAGCACGAGATTCGTGGCGTGATACCCCCCGGGGTTCAGCCCCCACAGCGTATACTCGCCCAGGAACAACCCGATATTCAGCGGGGCGAAGTTCCGCGCGACCGGCTCCGTCAGCACCCGCCAGAGATTGAGTGGGTGCCAGCTTTTAATTAGATCGTTATCAACGACATAGGCCAGATCGTCCAGGTTCAGGAACTTATCATGCACGACCGGCGCGTACAGAACGACGACCAATGTCACCAGACTCGCCACAGCCCACACGTGGTTCATGAGAAACCCACATAGCTGGCTGCAACGCTCCCCCCAGACCCCAGCACTGGTTATGGACGCGATCGGAGTTTCGGAGGCAGCGACTGACTCTCCGCTGGACGTCTCGGCAAGGTGGGGATCATCGCTCATCGATTCGCACTCACAGACTGCCCCGACGCGCCCAGCCACCTCCTACAGCTGCCAGCTTCCGGTCGGCGGGGATTTATAGCACGCCTGGCGATTCATGAGACAGATGAATTCGGCGTCAGCGGTTCAGCCTGCGGGAGTCCAGACCGTGGGAGTCCAGCCTTCAGGCTGCTCTGGGCGTCTCGGGGAGCAGGCTGATACCTGGACTCCAACGGGGGATTCCCTGCTTCAGGTGACTTTTCTGATTGCAGGTCGCCCGCCTGTCGAATAAACTTCTGTTGATCTCTACTCCCGTCGGAGAACGAACATGCTGCGCGTTCTCGGTT
The DNA here is from genome assembly GCA_043734065.1 of Planctomycetota bacterium. Lineage (GTDB taxonomy): Bacteria > Planctomycetota > Planctomycetia > Planctomycetales > Planctomycetaceae > TH-plancto1. The sequence goes on along the minus strand of JAYTFV010000264.1, from coordinate 4,657 downwards.
CGCCCAAGACGCTGTGTGATGGGTTCACGCGGCGCGATGTGCTGCAGGTCGGAGGCTCCACGATGGGGGGCCTCGGGCTGGCGGGGTTGCTCCGGGCCGAGGCTCAGGCCGCCACAGCTCCCGACCGCAGCGCCGTCGCGAGCGGCTTCGGCAAGGCCAAGAACTGCATCGTCTTATTCCTCTACGGCTCGCCCAGTCAGCTCGAAACCTTCGACATGAAGCCGCAGGCTCCGGTCGAAGTTCGCGGCTCGATGCAGCCGATTGCGTCGTCGTTGCCGGGGTTGGATGTTTGCGAACACCTGCCGCACCTCGCCAAGGTGATGGACCGCACGACGGTCATCCGTTCGGTCTCGCACCCCTACCCGCTGCATGGGGTGGCGTTCGCGATGACGGGGGTGTCGAGCATTGATGTCAGCATGGAGTTGAACCCGCGCGACGAGCGGCACCACCCGTACTTTGGCTCGTGTGTCGAACATTACGACCGGATTGCGCGCGGCGGAAAGGGGGCGGAGTTCCTCCAGAACGTGGCCCTCCCCTTCCCGTTCAGCAGCAAGCGCTCAGACCAGCCGTTCCGCGCGGGGCCCTACGGAGCCTTTCTCGGCAGTGCCAATAACCCCGTTTGGACCGAGTTCGTGGGTCAGGGGACCAAGACGATTCGCAAGGCCCGTCCCGGGTTCGAGTATGTCGGGCCGGAGCCGTATCTCGGCTGTTCGGCAGACTCGCATTTCCGGCTGGCGGCGATGGACTCGCTGCCGGATTTGGCGCTCGACCGGATGAACCGCCGCAAGTCGCTGATCGACCAGTTCGATGGTTCGCGCCGCGACCTCGACCAGTCGAAGAACGGCAGCAACTACGGCCAGTACCAGGAGATGGCCTACAACGTCGTGGCCAGTCCCAAGGTCCGCGAGGCCCTCGACATCCGCGCCGAGAACGACACCACCCGCGACCGTTATGGCAGGACGCTCTTCGGCCAGTCGTGTCTGGCGGCCAGACGGATGGTCGAGGCGGGCACGCGGCTGGTGTCGGTCTTCTGGGACGAGTACGGTCTGGCGGGCGACGCCTGGGACACGCATTACGAACACTTCCCGCGCATGGTCGATCAGTTGCTGCCGGGGCTGGATAAAGCACTGTCAGGGTTGATCCTGGACCTCGAAGAACGCGGGATGCTCGATGACACGCTGGTGGTGCTGATGAGCGAGCACGGTCGCACGCCCAAGATTCAAACCAGCGTCAGCGGAGGCGGGAGAGACCACTGGTCGAGGGCCTATAGCACCCTGTTCGTCGGCGGCGGCGTCAAGCGCGGCCAAGTCATCGGCGGCACCGATGGGATCGCCAGCGATGTGACCGACCGACCGGTCTCGCCGAAGTCGCTGCTGGCCACGATGTACCACCTGCTCGGCATCAACCCCCACGGCACCATCCACGGAGCCAACGGCCACGAGTACCCGCTCCTGCCCGAGAATGCGGAAGTGATCCCGGAAGTGATGGCGTGATCGCTGTGAGCCATCGCAATTGGATGTGGCTTTGAGACAACTCTGGCGAGCGCCGCTGACCGCACCGTCTAATCACAGATCGAGGCCGACAAATTCGCCGGACTCACCGAGTCCGGTGGAGTGACATCCGCCAGGCGGAACACGCACTGTTCGAGAGAAACGGCGTCCCGTGATCGCAGATCTCTTCAAACGTCCTCGCGGCGGACATCGCCTCACTCCGGATTCGGAGAATCCGGCGACTTTGGGCTGCCCGTTGGCCCCTGACCTTGGAAACGCTGCCGGCTTCAACGCGGAGTGTCAGAGATTGCGGTCCTTTCCCGAGTCCTCCACGTCATTATTGATCTGTCACAAGCAACAGAGTTCACCCGCCCCCGACCCGGTGATTGACTGCATTCCTCAACAGAACATGATGGGAGGAAGCCCGCCTTCTGCGTGACCTTCGTGACCTTCGTGACCTTCGTGACCTTCGTGACCTTCTGTTCAAATCCGGATTGGGAACAAAAGGTCACGAAGGAAAAGAAAATCGGTAGTTCAGGTTGACGCGTCTCTGGCTGAGCGGTGTGCTTCGGGAGTACGGTGAGGTTCTCCGGAGTGAGTTGGCTGGGGTGTTTGCTCATTTGTTGGGCGAGGCGCTGGGCGTCGTCGCTGCTGGTTTGGAAGGCGAAGCTGCCGGTGGTGAAGTGTTGGAACTCGTCGACATATCACAAAAAATCGCGGCGGTCGGGCTCGGGGATATCGGCCCTGGTCATGGCAGTTTGCTGGATGCTGGTGACGAGGAAGGCTCCGAGCAGTGTCGAGTTGTCCTCGCCCAGGCGGCTCTTCGAGAGATTCACGATCAGGATCTTGCCATCGTCCATGACCTTTCGCAGGTCGAGCGACCGACCGGGCTCAACTGGCACTGTCGGTTCACGACATTTTGCTTCGCAATGCGATATGCGTGGGGTCGTTGAGGACCTCGGCCTCGACTCGGTCGGGAGTCCAAGCCCCGCCGTGAGACGAAAATAGAATGCGGGACTGGAAGACTTGTCCCGATTCGGACGCAGCCTGCCCCGGCCAGCGACCGACGAAGGACCCGGACTCGGCTCCGGTGCGTTGCCGGATCCAGTCGGGCTTGGGGCCATCGGTTTCGAACCACTTACCAATCGTGTCCGAATCCTGCGGCGTTTCGAGTTTGCCGATCAGCTTGGTGCTGCAGTTCCCGAAGATGTTGTAGTCGACGGAGCGCGGGCTTTGTGTGCAGACCAGACAGCCAACACCGAACTTGCGGGCCTGGGTGAAGAGGCGAGTGACGGGCATCTTGGCCACAGGCTTCGAAGCCCCGGCGGGCAGAAAGTCACGGGCCTCGTCGAGGTAGAATAAGAGCTGCGGTCGCGACGGATCTCCTCCGGAACAGCACATCCAGCGGTAGACCTCTGTAGCGAGGGCTGCCAGGAACGCATGCTTCTCGACATCGGTGAGGGCGTTCAGATAGATGATATTGAGCGGCACCTTGCCGTGAGTCACGGGGGTCCGCATTCGATCGATATCCAAAGCGACTCCCCCGGTGAACAGCTTCTTCATCGGGCCAGAGGCCAGCGCGTTGATCTGTCTCCCCAGGGTCTCACGCTCGGACTTCTTGATGAAGTGGTCCACATCAGTAATGCCTACCGATTCCGGCTCAATCACAGCGGAGGCGATCTCACTCAGTTCGAGTGACTCGCGTGGCGTCGATTCCACCAGAGCTCGCAGGACTCGCGCGACAAACGCTTGCTGGGCGTCCACCGACTTCTTACCGGCCGAGACGAGTCCCACCAGATTGAGTGCGATCGAGTCGATCATTCCCGTGTACTCTTCCTCGCGACGTTCCGCCGAAGCCTCCCGGCAGACAACGCCCTTGTTCATCGGATTCGTTCGCAATACACCAGCAGCAGGTCAGCTTCCTGAATTCCAGCTGCGCGTTCCTCGGTTGTCAACGTCACGTGATTCCCATCCGACGTGGACAACTGGAATTGCCTCGCAATCCGTAACGATCGCAACTCGCTGTCGAACTTCTCTCGCGAGTAATGTGGCAGCGCCGTTCGGAGTTCGGCCAACTTCACGAAGTTCCGACCTCCCCGGCTATGATCGAGGCGAGCGAACGTCTCGGCGAACTCCTTCGCGAAGCCGTCCTGGCTCTCGCCGTGGGCTGTGCCATGAGGAGCGTGCTGGCGATTCGGTGCTTCTGGAGGCTCGTGGGAGGGCGAACCGCTGGCGGGTGCCCCTGAGACATCTCGGAAGCGGAACAGCCAGCGCTTGGCCCCATTTCGCCCCAGACCGAAACCACTCGGCCAGCGCCCTGACACCAGGTATTGAGACACTGCCGCAGAAAATGCTTCCGCAGCTTTCGGCTGCAATATCTTTTGCTTCTTCAGATGGTCAATGTCGGCCAGGGTATCGCCCGGTTTCAGAACCGCTGTCAGCACGCGGTCCAAGATTCGCGAGTCCGTGGCCACTCGCTCTAAATCTTCGACCAAAGCCACAAGCCCCTCCGGCTCCTTGGCAAAGATCGGGACCACGCGGCTCCGGAGTGGCTCCGTCTGGCGGGCTTGCTGGAGGACACCCGGATCGCTCTTCCCGACAGCCAACATCAAGGATGACCACTCGACAAGCGATTCCCCTTGCCCTCGTTGTCGTTCCAGCTCTCGGACCATACGTTCGGACAAATCCACCCAAGGCAACGGGAACCGCACATCGTGAAGCACGGTTTTCGGTTTCGCTTTTCCTTTGGCCTTTCCCGGTGGTACCGCACGAACAAAAGCGGGCAATTGCCCAGCTGCGATTCGGTTCTCCCAAGCAGTCACAAACGGCTTACGCAATGCAGTGGATAGTAACTTCGATCCACTCGCCAAATCGAGCGTCGGGGACTGCGGCGAACACAACCTTTCACAGACGCTTCGCAGCACACGGTCATTGCATGCCAAGAGTTCAAGATCTTCTTTGTCCTTCAGGACCGCTAACGAATCGAGATCCCCGTCGAATGCCAGGACGGGGCGGGACTTGAGAGGTGCCTTCGCCAAGGCCGCTCTTAAGTCGGTTTCGCGGATGTCGGTGGCCACACCCTGGGCGACCTCTCGCAACGATACCGGATATCCCGCGTTCTCGCTTCGCCGACGTATGAGCGATTCCTCGATCGCTTTCGCCAGCGA
>JAYTFV010000263.1:0-5512 GCA_043734065.1 Planctomycetota bacterium | reverse complement strand
AAGAAAAGCGTGGCGATGAACCGCCGCCGCTGCGGCTGGAACGAAGCCACCCTGCTCGAAATCCTTACGGGGGCCAAGACTTAGTGACCGCTGGCCCTGGCGGCAACGTCCACACCGCCTGCAGATGATCCGGCAACAAGACAAAGGCCGCGATCTGGAACGGCAAATCCTTCCGCACTTCGGCAATCGTCTCCCGCAAACAACGACGTGCAAGATCCGTCGTGAGAATCTTCACCCGGCGACAAGTGACGAGCGTGAAAAAGTACACACCGCCTTCACGCGATCGATGGTATTTGCTCATACAGCCAAAAGAGCAATGGTCAGGCCAATTGCGGAAGTTACCCCGTCGCCATGCGGCACTCTGCGCTGTTCAACATCAACCGTGAAGGCGGGTTACGCTCCTAACGGAGCTTCACCAACCCTACAATTACTATCGCTGGGTGGTCGATGCCGGCAATCCGAACGACATCATTTCGTCGTTCCAGTGCATCGGCTTGTAGCGTTGCATTCGAGCAAAAGGCCGGAGCGGGCGTACTTCGGCCTTTCTTCCCTCAATTGTCGATATCCGGTATGATCAGCAAAATGAATTCCCCCTGAAATTGGAGATGATCTCATGGCGCATGTCTTGCAATTTGGTTGAGGTTTTAGAAGCGGTGGGTCATTTGTCGCATGATGAGCAAGAGGAGTTAATTGGGATCTTGCACCGCCGATTGGCTCAGGCTTCTCGCCACCGTCTCGTGGCTGAGATCAAAGAATCTCGCCAGGAGTTTGACCCTCGTGACCAAGCTCCGGCTTGGTAACGCCCGTCCTCGAAGCTCTGCTTCGCCGAGCGACACAGGACTTGCGCTCTGCATGTCAGCACTGGATTCAGTCTGCAAGTGCTGGGCCGTTTGCGAGAGGGAGCGTACTGGCACGCGGGCGAAGCAGAGCTTCGGGGAGATGCGGTCCCAAGCGGGAGCTTGGGACCGAGGGATATAAGAACTCCGGCAGGGTGACTGATGACTGACGACAAAAACAGCTTACTGCTGCTTCCCCTTCGTCAGCATCATAAACGCCGTTTCCAAGTTCAACTCCTCCTCGCGGAACAGCTTGAGCTTGAACCCGCGTTCGATGATCGCCGAGGGGATCGAGCTGTAGTCTTCAACGCCCTTCTTCAAGGTGACATCGATTCGTTTGCCGACCATCTCGACTTTGGCGACCTCGGTGAGTTGCTGGAGGAGGGCTGCGGCTTTCTCGTGATCGGCGGTGACTTCGATCTGCAGGATGATGGCCTCGCGGGATTTCTTCATCACGTCGGCGACGTAATCGTCAACCAGCATGATCCCCTTTTCGATCATGCCGACGCGGGTGCAGACATCGGCCAGTTCGGGGAGGATGTGGCTCGACACGATGACGGTCTTCTTCATGTCGCCTAGGCGTTTCAGCAGCTGGCGCATCTCGATGCGGGCGCGGGGGTCAAGGCCGCCCGCGGGTTCATCGAGGAGCAGCACTTGAGGGTCGTGCAACAGGGTCCGCGCGAGCCCCACACGCTGCGTCTGGCCGAGCGAGAGCTGGTTGACCATCGCATCACGCTTGAACGCCATGTCGACCAGTTCGAGCTTCTCTTCGCAGACCTTGCGCCGAGCCGGGCCGTTGATGCGGTAGGTGGCGGCGAAGAACTCCAGGTACTCGATGATCGTCATGTCATCGTAGACCCCGAACCGGTCGGGCATGTATCCGACGAGGCGGCGGATCTCCTGCGGGTCGGTGTAGATCGACTTGCCGCAGACGTAGCACTCTCCGTAATCGGGATTGAGCAGCGTGGCGATCATCCGCATCGTGGTCGTCTTGCCCGACCCGTTGGGGCCGATGAAGCCGAACACGTCGCCCTCTTTAAGGCTGATGGTGATCTCATTGGCCGCGATCAGGTCGCCGTAACGCTTGGTGAGTTTCTTGGTCTCGATCACGGGGAACGCTCACAGAAAATGCAGGTGGAGAGAATGAACGGGAACAGGCCCACGCATCGAACGGATCACGGGGCCGCTGGCGAGTCCGCCTTCTGCTTCACCGGCAGCACCCAACGGACGAAGCACTCACGGTAGCGGGGGGTGACCGGTTTTCCATCCAGACTGTATTGAGCGGCCAGCGGCTCAGCTGTTCCGCCCGCCGCTGCCTCGACCGGCATCTGGGCCTCTCCGTAGGCCGAGTTCCGAAACCGGCCAAACAGCACGGCTCGATTGGCTTCGACCAGTCGGGACAGATCCTCGGTCTGCAAGGTCGTATTCATCAGGCTCGTGTAGGACTCACCACCCGTCAGTTGATGGAACGAAGTGGTTTGCAGCAGATTAAACAAGTCCCGACCGAGGGGATCGTAGGGTTCACTGGAGAGGGAGTAGTCGACGGTCTTGCGGTCTTTTCGTTGAATCGTTTTGGGACTGATGTGAACCAGATAGTCCGTCACCAGATGCGAGGAAATCTGATCCATACTCAGCCTCTCCCCGGTCTGCAGGATTCTCTCGACACTGGTGTCATTGCGTGGGGGGAAATAGGCAAAATTGCCATAGGCCAGCACCCATTCGACCAGATCCCCGTCGAACTGGTGGGAGAACGTGCCCTTCAGTTGACCATCTCCCAGATCGTACAAATCGGCGACGAGAGGGAGTTGCTGCTTCCACTGCGACTTGGTTTCCAGCACGACGCTGGCTCCCTGTCGAATCGGAAGCGAGCGAACCGCCCGTCCGCCTACCGTCAGTTCGACCGCAGCTCCCCCGCTGAGGTCCGTGCGACGATACAACCCCCGGAAACCAGCCTCGGGTCGTCCCGCCCAGCGCATCTGGGTCTCCACCGGCGACACGGGATGCATCGCGCCCGGCTGACAAGAGACCTCAAACCGCTGATGCTGGGGACTGTAAATCGTCAACCAACTCTCGAGATGGACTTCTCCCTCGACAGCATCCCACGTCACCAGATCGAGCTGTCGGGTCAGGACACGAGTGCCTTCCGTGCGCGTCGCTGCCGACAGACCGACAACGCCTCCCAGCGCAATCCAGACCGGTAATGTCAGCCAGGTCCAGTGCGGTCGTTTGAACAACCGGTGAACCAGCAGATAGTCCAGCGGCCCCACAATCACCAGGAACAACAGAGCCGACCCCAGCACCACCCAGTAGCTGGGCCGCTCCACCTCGGGGAAACGATCCAGCGTGTTCACGAGCTGCGTCTGCAGATCTGACACTCCCGTGGGATTCAGGTCCGATTGCGGGCGTTCGGCACCGTCTCCCAGCCGGGGAGTCATCCGCAGCCCAGCGAGCCAGCGACAGAGGTCCGGCAGCGACTCCCATTCCAGGACATGCCCCTCCTTCGACAGTCGCGCAAAGGGAGGGGCATTGATGTCCAGGGCGATCGCCGTCACCGTGCCCAGCGACTCACCCGATCGAACCACGAGGGGGCCATCCAGGCTGTGAGCCAGGATCTTCCCTGTCTCCACTTTCCAGCGCACCGTGCGTTTGCTGCCTTCTCGCAGTCGCAGAGTGGCACTGCCGGGGACCATGGCATTCAAATCGGAGATGTCGTGGTGCGTCATCACGCCGTCTGTCTGGATGGGTAGCCAGCCCGCGAGGCCGGGCGAGGCCACCGAAGTCACCTCTTCTCCACCGATCAGCACCAGCCGACCGCCCTGGTGGACCCACGCCCGCAGTGTGGCACCGAGGGCTTCGGCGATCTCGCACTTCGGCGAGATCACGCAGACATCGACCGCCTCCCAACCGCGCGGATCGGGGGGAAGTTCCAGCAGTTGTGCGGGCGAATAGTGTTGCACCACGAGCGGAGCAACACGGTCGGGTCGCGACTCTCGAATCTTGTCCACGATCTCCGCGGCACGCTCAAATCCCAGCACCGACTCCCCCAGACACAGCACCAGATCCGTCTGTTGAGTCACCGTCTGAAGCCCGCCGCCGCTCTCTCCGTGACGCAGCGTCTGTTCGTCGAGAACCTCAGTCCCTCGCAGTAACTCCACCACGACCGGACTCTCGATCGGGCCGTGCTGATACACCATCCACACGACTTGCGATGTCCCACTCAACACCACCGGCGGACCCGCTTGCCGGACAGGCCGACCATCCGCGTCCGCAGCTGTCACTCGGAGTGTCAACTCGGTTCCCGGAGTGCCGGTGAGGCGAATCGAGATGGGAGTCCAGCGACCGACCTCGACCACCCCGCGAAATCCGACCTGCACCGCATCGATGTGGGCCGAGGTGTCAGCCGCCCCGACAGGACACGCGGCGGCCAGGAGCGTTCCCACGACTCTCAGCAGCCAGCCGATCAGCGGCGGCCTGGGCTTCGCGAAGGCGAAGGCACCGGTCTGGAAGTGGGACATGCAGTGGTTCCGAGGGAGTAGAGTCGGCGGGAGACCAGACAAGACCGGAAAGCCAGAATAGAACGAGAACTCTCGAATGACGTTGGCCTGGCCCCGGTCGCGGGGATTCTATCCGGGGGCTGGGGCGTGATGCCACTCGCCCGGCGTTTCGCTGACAAAACACCTGTGTGCGTCAGAACGGTAGGTCGGCAGCCAGTTTCTGCTTCCTCTTCCCACAGCGACGCCCTCACCGAAAGTGCAACGCCAGTGGGGAGAGGGAGCAGAGGGGACAGGCTGCCTGCCTTTCTGAGGCATCGCAAACTCATTGAGCCGTCTTGATGAGGCCGTTTCGCGTCGCGAGACTCGCCGTCCACGATCGAACGGACTTCGATTGCGGTGTCCCCGCCCTCAACGGCTATCTGCAACAGCAGGCCAGCCAGGACATGCGGCGTCACGCTGCGGCTTGCTTCGTGCTGATCGAAAACAGCACTGATGCGATCGCCGGGTACTACACTCTCTCCGCCGCCAGCGTGGGACTGGCCGACTTGCCCCTAGCGACACAGAAACGCATGCCCCGCTACCCGACCGTTCCCGCGTTGCGGATTGGTCGGTTGGCGATGGATGCCCGGTTTCAGGGACGCAAGCTGGGCGGGGTACTGCTCATTGATGCAATCCGCCGAGCCCACGCTGCGGATTTGGGAATCGCTGTTGTTGTCGTCGATGCGAAACACGAACAAGCGGCAGCGTTCCACCAACACCACAGCTTCCAACCCCTCTCGGCAGATCGCCGGACTTGGTTCCTGCCGATGAGTGAGGCCGTGAAGAATCTGTTGGGACGATCGCCACAGCAGAAGCCAGGGGAAGAGACAGCAGTCACTACAACCTCGGCTTCTCCGGCTTGATCGGCGTCAAGGGGGCCCCGCTGACCTTCACCTTTCGCTTGTAGACCTTGTCCCCGCAGGTGGCGTAGACGGTGTCAAACTTCTCTCCACCGAACGTCAGGTTCGACACCTTCCCATTCGGCGTCGGGAGGATGCAGTTCACGCGGCCCGCCTGATCGCACACCTGCAACCCCATCCGCGTCGCCGCCCACAGCCGACCGTCCTTGTCAGTTCGCAGCCCGTCGACGCCGCTGTCATCGGCACTGTCCGGAACGTGCAGGTGGTAATACTTCTGCTTGTG
>JAYTFV010000262.1:0-22071 GCA_043734065.1 Planctomycetota bacterium | reverse complement strand
AAGTCATCGGTCACATCGGTCCCGCACTTCGTGATCCAATGGTCCGGGAACTTGCGGTCCTTCTCGGCGACCTCGGCCAACGGGACTTTGTCGTACTTGACCTGATAGTTCTCCCAGTCGGTGCGGAGGATCGTGGCCATGTACCCATGCTCACCGGCAGCTGCGAGGAGGGCGGCCTTCTGCCCGACGTAGTACGACTCATCGAGGTCGACTGTCGAGGCATACGCCATGCTGTGCCGCTGCTCGGTGCCGGGGACGTTGCAGCGGGCCGCTCCCTTGGCGGCGAGCTTGAACTTCGACTTGTCGTTCAGGGCGTTGGTGAGCAACTGGGCGACGGTCGTCTTGCTGGCCCCGAAGCTGGCGTGTCCGAATGAGTCGCGGACGATGAACTCCTCGGGAATCGGCAGGTCATCGATCTGCAAGCCTTCGCTGACGACGATCATGCAGCGGCCATGCTTCTTCAAGGAGTTGTTGACGTTCTCGAAGATCTGGTCGATGTGGACCTTCCGCTCGGCGAGATAAATCTGCAGCGGCAGTTCACGGTTCGGATCGCCGAGGCGGGCCGCAGCCGGGATGTAACCAATCGCGCGGCCCATGGCCTGCATCACCAGCACCGGGTCCGCCGGGCAGGAGCCGTTGTTCTCTTCGTTGGCCATCTGGACGTAGTGCGCCCAGTACCGCGCCGTCGATCCGTACCCCGGAGTGTGGTCGACCAGCTTGAACTCGCTGTCGCCGACATCGTTATCGATCGTCTTCGGGCCGCCAATGCCGACGATATCCATCCCCCGCTGGCGAGCCAGTTCGGCCACGGTGTGCGCCGTGTGCATCGAGTCGTTGCCGCCGATGTAGCAGAAGTACCCGATGTCGTGGGCCTTGAAGATCTCCATGATCCGGTCGAAGTCCTGGTTCTGCCAGTCCTTGAGCTTGTACCGGCAAGTCCCGATCGAACCTGCCCCGGGAGTGGTCCGCAGCAGCGCGATCTCGTCGGCACATTGAGCCGAGAGGTCGATCAACTCCTCCTTGAGGATCCCCTCGATCCCATGCCAGCCGCCATACACGGTGCCGATCTCGGACAGCTGCCGAGCGGTCTCGACGATGCCGCGCAGTGTGTTGTTGATGACGGGAGACGGACCGCCCGACTGGGCGACGATCATGTTTCTGGGCATGGGAAGCAGGCTGGTTTGAGAACTCGGGAGCGACGCAAATCGGGGTTGCCGGACAATCCACCGGAGCCAGTCGCCGCAGAGCCGGATGATAGCCGATGGGAATCGGAGGACAAACCGGTGCCGCATCAGGAGATCAGCAATTGCTTTCGCAACATGTCGGTACAGCGGTTGCTGAGATTGCGAGTTCGCTCTGCACCTTCCCAAATGCGGTTGATGACCGAAGGTGTAAACTCTTCACGAAGTCGAAGATCACCAGAGGCCAGCTTGGCCTCAATCACTGAAATCGCAATGACCTCGGCGTGTGCATACGAGATGCACGAATCGTGCTGAATGAAGGGGTGGTCCCCCGCTCGCAGGTCGCAGGATCCATCCGAAAACCGGCGCTTGGTCGTGACATTGACGATTACCACTTCCGGTTGCCGGGGATCCGATACGACTACATACAAGTGGTTGTCATCCAGTCGATCGTTGAATTGAAACGATGTGCCCAGCTTGATGACTGACATCACGCACCCAGATGCTGAAACAGGTGCGAATGGGCGTTCGCATCATTCACAATTCCCGCAATCTCGTCATCGCTGAATCCGACTTCCTGGAGCAGCCTCTTCGCTGAAATCGGTCGTGAAGTTCCCTTCACAAAAGCGTCCTTCCATTCCTCGAAGTCATGGGTCAACTCTGACAGTTTCCAAATATCTACATCCTGGTAGTGCGCGGTCACGGCATTCAGCTTATCAATCTCGAACGGAGACAGATCGAGCCGCCCCGGATCGTTCTTGAGGGTCATCATATGGCCTTGCGAAATAATGTATGCCGACCAATCCGCCTCATTGACGTGAGCCCCTTTGATGAGGTCATACACCTCGCTGTGCAGGGGACCATGATCCATGGCAACGAGCAATCCGCCAATAATCGGAACGCCGCGTTCCTGCAACGCCTCGCGATCAGCGATATAGAGCAACTTCAGGAGGCGCAGACGGTCCATCGGGCCACGGTCACGGAGGATTACTCCGGCGACCTGAATCTTCTTGTTGAGTGAGGATCGAAAAGGAGTCATGAACTGTGTGTTCCGAACGCCAACACTGGCAGACCCGCCACTTAGTGAATTCATCCTAACCGGCTTCAATCGGGATATCAATCTGCGATTTCCGACTCCCATCGTCGCCCATCGTCGCCATCGTCGGAGTGTGTGCGACAGAATGGGATCTCTGCCGACTGTTGGACGCACACCCGCCACATCGGAAGTTTCGGACGCAGTTCGATCCTCCCAACCGGAGAATCCCTCGGGCGGTCGGTTGCAGAGCGGATGGAATTTTGGCACAGTGGTCCGCATGGAGAACGAGTTGTCGACCAATGACTCACCCGACGGGTTGAGCGAAAGATTATGCACCGGGTCCAGCATCTGAGAGATTGGGCAACCCGCCGACGGCTGACAGCCTGTATGCTGTTGGTCCTGTCGCTGCTAATGGTGTGGCCCGTCTCGATGTCGGGGACGATCGAGGAGGGTCCACGGAATGCCGTCGGGAAGGACACCTCGGCTCCATTTCCGTGCCAGACCCGCGCGTGCGGTTGCCGGTCGGCGAAGCAGTGCTGGAAGAAGTGCTGCTGCTTTACGGATACTCAAAAGGTCGCGTGGGCCAAGGCGAATCGCGTGACGCTCCCGGCCTTTGTGGTGGACGCTGCGAAGCGAGAGACGGCAATCGCACCAGGGGATCGTCATCCGGCGAAGGAGTGTTGCCTGGAGCATGTCCGCCGGGAGGGCGAGGCTCCTGCCGAGCCGCTCGTGTCAGCCGACGTTCACTCTGGCTCGCGGCTCCGCAGGAGCGTCGCCCTCCCGACACAGCGTCCGCGCGTGCGGATCGTCGTGGGGATCGAGGCCCTGCAATGCTCGGGTATCGAGCAGTCGATCGCCGGAGCGCTGATCAGTCTTCAACCACCGCAACCGATGACGGTGGTCCATTCAAATCTTGGTATGGAAGAGGTTCTGCCGCTGCGCGACTCGCCGCTGGCTCCGTGCGAGCAGAAGCCGCCCACACCGCCGCCACGAATTGTGGTCGCCTAGCGGTATTGCCTCGTAGCCACCTTCGCCAGAAGGTGGGCGAATTGGCAAGGACATCGCCGGTACCCTCAGAGTTCCGAAGCCTTTCAGGTCTTCGCACGTCTCCGCTCGTATTCGACGCGGGTTCTGAATCGCCCACGTTCTGGCGAACGTGGCTACCGGTCTGGGACAGCCCGCTCACGGCTTATGAATGGCTCGTTCTCCACAAGACGAGATTCCGTTCGCTGCCGTGGCCATGCCCTCCGGAATCGCCCGTGGATGGCCACGCGGAAAGAGATTGCTTCGTTCACGTACACCCTTTGATTTGGAAACTCAAATGCCAACTCCACACCTCTCCCTGCGCCCTCGCGCACGCGGCTTTACGCTCATCGAACTGCTGGTCGTCATCGCCATCATGGCGGTGCTGATCGCGCTGCTGCTCCCCGCCGTGCAGCAAGCCCGCGAGGCCGCCCGACGCGCCCAATGCAAGAACAACCTCAAGCAGATTGGTCTGGCCATCCACAACTACGAATCGAGCACGAGAGTGTTCCCGCCCGGTCGGCTGGGATACCCGATGGTCTTCTCGGCCCATGCTCAACTGCTGCCGTACATGGATGGGGCCAGTCTGTACAATCTGCTGGACTTCAACGTCGCTCCCAGTTTCCTGGCACCCTCGGTTCCGATGACCAAGAACGAGATCGCCGCCCGCACGACCATTGCCGGATATCTCTGTCCCAGTGATCTCGGACAGATCACCGGCAACGACTTCGGCCCCACCAACTATGTGGCCTGCACCGGCAATGGCACCGGCACCGCCAACAGCATCAAAACCGGCAACGGAGTCATGTTCTCCCAGTCCAATGTTCGGTTTCGCGATGTCACCGACGGCCTGACGAACACCGTCTGCTTCGCGGAACAAACGCTGGGCATCGGCGGGATCCCCTCCAGCGTAGGAAGCAATCCCCAGAACGCGGCTGGCGAGGTGCTCGAACTCGTCGCAGCCACCCCCACGACAGACGCCGCCTGCGTGCCCGGGGGCGGAACCTGGAGCGGCATTCGCGGGGCCAAATGGCTCAACGGCCACTACGGCGACACGCTCTACAATCACTACTACACCCCCAATGCCAAGCAGTTCGACTGCGGCAACGCCAGCCACAACTTCGGCCTGACCGCCGCTCGCAGCCGTCACACAGGCGGCGTGCATGTGCTGCTATGCGATGGCTCCGTCCGGTTTGTCAACGACAGCCTCGACCTCTCGATCTGGCGCGGACTCGGCAGTCGAGCGGGCGGTGAAGTGCTCGGTGAGTTTTAGTGGTGGCCCCACAGGCCCTCCACTGCGGAAGTCGCACATCACCAAAGCCAGAGTGCGAGATGCATTTCGCACCCCCCATCCCATGAACGCTCCGTTCTTCCGCCCCGAAGGGGCACCTACAAACCAGCCCAGGGCAACGCCTGGGAGTCGAGTGCGCATGTTCGGCAAGCCCTGAAAGGGCGGCACAGCTCTGTTTCGCCCTTTCAGGGCTGAGATCGTGACAACTCTGAGACCTGGGGCGGCGCTCCCGTTGGTCGCTCTGCCCCAGGCTGGTTTGTGGCTGCCCCTTCGGGGCGTATGAGGGAAGCTTGGCGACTATCGCCTCGGGTGATGCTTCAATTTCGCAGTGTCGGACTGGTCTCATGCTCCCAGATGATAGACAACCTCGCCACCGACACGTGATACTTCGCGAGGTGATTTGGCGAGCCGGAGGGCGTCAGCCCGCGGACTCATGGGCGCGCCATCTGTCCGGGGACTGACGCCGCCCGGCTCGCCGAACACGTCATTCGTGACCGTGAGGAGTTGTGATGCCCCCACGACCTCCCCCAGGACTCGCTGCGCCGATGGAATCGACTCGCCCTCCTCACGTGTTATCTCTCGTCCGTGGGCTTCCAGTCACTGGAACCATCCTCCGGGCGGGCTGGATGTGTCTCGCTCTGATCGCACTGGCGGACCCTGATCTTCGCGCCCAGGACATCGTCCATGTCGGACTCGGGAGCTACACGACGAGCGCCCCGCCGAACACCAAACAGCCGCCCGCCAGGATTTACAAGACAGCGGCTGTGCCGGGGGCGATGCCGACGAATGACTGGTGGAGTTCGCTGGCCTGGGAGCCACTGTCGAGCGCGATGTTCCCGCATCCGCTGGGAGTGCAGGCGGTCGCGAGCGGGTTGCAGGTCAGCTATCCCGGCATGAACATGGCTGCGAGTCAGGCGGCCATCATGGGCGGCGGAGCGACTGACTTTGTGATCGGGCACTCGGCGGTCAACCAGTTCACCGAGGCCCGCGTCGATGGCTTCAGCGACTGGTTCGTCTCAGCCCTGTTCGACTCCGATGGCCAGCAGTTGCGAACCAGCTTCGGGCATGGGTCGCCGTTTGTGTATGTGACCTTGAAGGGCGGCGACCCGACGCTGACATTTGGTGAGCAGCCGCGAGTCTGGAGTGGCAAGGCCAGCGATGCGGTCCTGGGCATCTCGGTGGCCAACCGACACTACGGGCTGTTCGCTCCGAGCGGGTCGACCTGGACCGGCATCGGGGAGAAGACCTGGACCGCGAACGCGAAGGGAAAGACCTACTTCGCGGTGGCCCTCCTGCCCGATGCGGAGCCAGCCACGCTCGCCTTGTTTCAGAAATACGCCTACTCCCATGTGGTCGACACCCGGGTCAGCTGGAGCTACGACGAGGCGCGGGCCACGGTCCGCAGCGAGTTCGCCTTCACGACCCAAGCCTATGAGCGGGCCGAACCGGGGACGCTGTTCTCGCTCTACCCGCATCAGTGGCTGAATGCGAAGACGAAACTACTCGACAAGAGTTATGCCTCCGTGCGCGGGCCGATGAAGCTCGGCGAGGGAACGTCGTTCGTCACCGAGATGACCTACCCCGGCGTGCTGCCGTCGCTGCCTGTGGTGCCGGGAGCCGTGGCTGAGTTACGCACGTTACTCGCCTCCGACTTGAAGCATGAGGGCCGTCTGGTCGGCGACACCTATTGGTTCGGCAAGAACCTCGGCAAGTGGGCCACCTTGCTGCCGATTGCGGAACAGCTCGGCGAGAAAGCCGTCGTCGATGAACTCACCACGCGGATCAAGACATCGCTAGAGAACTTCCTCACCGCGACCTCTCCCCAGGGCAAGGCCAAGGCCGCAGCCGACGGCGTGCTCTTCTACGACCAGAACTGGGGCACACTCATCGGCTACCCCGCCAGCTATGGCAGCGACGACCAACTCAACGACCACCACTTCCACTATGGCTATTTCATCCGCGCTGCGGGAGAGATCGCCCGCCGCGACCCCGGTTGGGCAGCGGATGAACGCTGGGGCGGGATGGTGAAACTCCTGATCCGCGATATCGCGAGTCCGGATCGTGACGACCGGCTGTTCCCGTTCGTCCGCAATTTCGATCCTTATGCCGGGCACACGTGGGCCAGCGGGCATGCGAAGTTCGGGGACGGCAACAACAACGAGTCATCGAGCGAGGCGATCAATGCCTGGTACGGGTTGATCCTCTTCGCAGAGGCGACCGGCGACAAGCGGCTGCGTGATCTGGGCATCTGGCAACTCACCACCGAGGTCGAGGCGATCAATCACTACTGGTTCGACGTGACCGATCAGTTCCACCACTCGAACTATACACCGTCGGTCGTGACGATGGTGTGGGGCGGCAAGGGGGCGAACGGCACGTGGTTCTCGGGCAACCCCGAGATGGTCCACGGCATCAACTGGCTGCCGTTGACCGGCGGGCATCTGTACTTGGGCCGTTATCCGGAGTATTGCGAGAAGAATTACAAGGCCCTGGTGGCCGAGAACCTCGCCGATGATCTGAAGGCGAAGAAGCGAGATCCGAAAGACGGCACGAACTGGGACGCTTGGCCCGACCTGATGTGGATGTACCGCAGCCTGACCGACCCGCAGGACGCCCTGACTCAATTCCACGCCCGCCCGGCTGACCTCAAACCCGAGGCCGGGAACTCGTTCTGCAACACGCTCGTATGGCTCAGCGCCTTCGACGCCTACGGCCACATCGACCGCACCGTGACCGCCGACACACCGTTCTATGCGGTGTTTCAGAAGGCCGGAAAGCGGACGCACGTGGCATGGAACATGGGGCGTACGCCACGCACCGTGACGTTCTCCGATGGAGCGATCGTCGAGTGCCCACCGCAGACCATGCAGGTCCAATGAGGCAGGCAGGGAGACTCTTTTCGCCCGTAGTCTTTTGCCTGCTCCGGAGCAGCCTAAAGGCTGGACTCCAACAGTGGGACCGGGCTCTACTCGTTCTTCTTCGGAACCATGGGCCGGGCCTTCGGAGCGGGCTTGGTCGTGGTCGCAGAGGCCTGGCGCACCGGGCCTGCTTCAGCGGCGGCGGCGGGAGCGGCTGGTGCGGGAGCAGCGGCAGATGGTGTCGCGGGCTTGGCCGGGTTGGCCCGCATTTCGGCGACGACCTCATCGGTGATGTCGATCGTGTTATCGAATGAGAACAGGAAGGCGTCGTTGCGGGTCATGACGGCGCACGCCCCGTGGGACTTGGCGACCTTGTCAGTGGCCGGACGAGCCTCCGTGCGGAACGCGGCGACCAGAGTGTCACGATGCTGGCCGAGGACAGCGACCGCCTTCTTCTGGATGTTGTTGAACTCGATTTGCGTCCCCTGGGCGATCTTGGCGAACTCCACCTTCTTCTCTTCCGCCGGATCGACGCCCAGGTCCGCCTTCATCTCGTTCAGCTTCTCAATGGCACTCTTCTCCAGAGCGGCCAGTTGAGTGGCGACGTTGTTCTGATTGGCTTTCAACTCGTTCGTCATCTGGACATCGCGTCCCAGCTCCTTGGCGACCCGATCGAGATCGACCACGGCGACTCCCCCCTTGGCGCGGGTCAACCACGATCCCGCAGCCCCCGCCGCGAGGGCGATCACGGCACACAGAGTCAGTGTCAAAGCGTTACGGGGCATGCTGCGGCTCCTTCCGAAGGCTTTCGCCAGATTGTCTGCGGGGGTTGACGGTCACGCTGACCAGTCGCTGCCACTGTCTGGGTGGACAGTGTTCCAGTGCGAGAGGGGGACATTCCATCGCACCCCGCTCTCACACGCGAACAGTAAGACATGCCCCGAAATGCGGAAAGACCAGTTGCCCGCTGGCCCCGCCGACGCACGCGAGAAGCGGCAGGGCTCGCCGGTCACGTCAGTCGCAGAAGTCGTCAGAACACCATGAAGTTCGTTTAGGATCTGGTCCACAACAACTTCCCAAGATGTCTGACTGAATGGAGTCCGGCTGGGCACGACACGTACCGCTTCCGTGTTTCTTCCGTGTCTGTCCGTGGCCCGATCTGGCCGATCCCTCCCTGTGGCAGCCTATGGGATGAGCCACGGAAGGACACGGACGAAACACGGAAAATGTCGGAGCGACTGGTGGGTTGGGCTGTCGATTTCGATTGAGTTCGTCGCAATCGAACTGACGACCTCGCCCGGCCTCGTCTCAACCTGTCGCACCGGATTCCGGGAAGTGATTTTGGATCATGTTCTTAGCTGCGACGCGAAGGCATTGCGCAGCCGAGCATTCGCGTGATCCCAGACCGAGTCGTTCGGCGGGCGGGCGAAGCGGAGCTTCGTGGATATGCGGTCCCAAGCAGAGCTTGTGACCGAGAACCGACGTTCACGAGAGTCCGGGGGCTGACGCCGCTCAGCTCGCCAATTCAGTTATGACTGATCAACCAGCGGCTTGCGGCCCGTGAAGAGGTAATACGGCACGCGGGCGAACGGAAGAAACGGCACCGTTCCTGACAGCTCCTCTAACAGACTTCGCTCGAACCGGTTCAGCAGGTACGGCAGGTGGTCCGCACTGGGGTGGACATTGTCGTTGCCGAACCACGTCGGCACCAGATTGCGGGTCAACCAGCCGTGCCGCTTCAGGCCCTCATCGGGGTGCTTACGCGAGACGTAGAAGTCGACAATCCCGATGACGCCGCCGGGTTTCAAGATCGACCACGCCTGCTCAATCGCCCGGAACCAATCCGGAATCATCGTCAGCGAATAGGAAAACGTGACCACATCGGCCAGTCCCTCATTCGGGACAAACTTCGTCCCATCCGCGAACACCGCTGAGGTGTTCTTCCACCCTTCGCGGGCGATGCGTTCTTCGGCGACCTGCAGCAGAGGGCGACAGAGGTCGACGAGATACAACGACTTCAGCCGGGTGCGGCGATGGGCCAGGCGTTCCGCGTTCTCACCCGTGCCGGCCCCGAGATCGACCCACACGCCGTCCTGCGGGGCATCGATCGCGTCGATCATCGCCTGTCGACCGTGCAGCAAACGAGAGCGGAAGGAGTCGTAGTCCCGCGCCTGGCCCGCGTAGAAGCTGTCGAGCCGTTCGGCGTGTGAGGCCCCGCGCACCCGCTTGGCCAGCAGGTGCCACAGGACTCGGAGATCACTCCCAGCGGTTCGTGTGTTCGACAGCATGACAGCTTCCTGCGGGGAGCGCCCCCGGTTCGTGGTCGAAACTTCCGAAGTCTCCGAAGACTTCGGAAGTTTGAGGTTCGACAGTCAGTTCGCCAGCAGGTCCGCAATGTAGAAGCTGCCGTAGGTGTTCACCCGGTCGGCCCCATGCAACTGCTTTGCGAGGTCGGTGTGATAGGTCAACATCTGGCCCATCTCACGCGTTCCCTGCCCGGATCGCACCTGGATCGGGTTGATGAAGTCGGCGTTGAAGCCCGCGCTCCGCCAGAGGACGCGGCAGTTGTCCGCAGCCTTGTCGACGACGGCCTGCCATTCCTGTTTCAGCACATCGCGGTGATGCTCGTGGAGCCAGTCCATGTGGTCGAGCAGCACGTAGCGATTGATCCGTCCCTCGAACCGATTCAAATACCCGAGAACCGAATCGGTCGTGACCGTCATCCGCTCGCGAGCGGTCTGCATCGCCGGGCAGTTGGCTTCCTTGAGGTACTCCGGACAGCAGTCGGGCGTGTACTCACCGGTCAGGTAGACGCGCCAGAAGTAGTTGTCCGAGATGGGCCGCTGAGTCAGGACTTCCTCGACGCGATCGACGATGAACTGCACGATCCCACCGGGATACTGCTCATCGAGCTGACGACGCTGGCTGCGCGGGACGCCCAGCATCGCCATCGTCGTGTCCCGCCGCAGCAGGAACTTTACCAGCGGTCGGAACAGCCGCTCGCCGAGCCGCTGCTCCTTGTAGATCGTCTGCTGTTCTTCGACCGAACGGGCCTCCAGCAACTGATTGACCGGCTCCCGCAGCTTGGCGACACGGTTCATGTAGCCGTTGACGAGCCAGGCAAACGTGCCGGACGAGCCGCGGAAGTAGAAGCTGCGTTTGCCTTCGCGGCCGCCGAAGTAGGCTTGGCCGCGTCGGTCCCAAATCTCCTGAGCACTGGCGGGCAACTCAGTACGAATCCTCGGATAGAGGGACTTCCAATCGACCGACCGACCGCGCCCGAAGAGCAGGAAGAAGTCGTCGTACTCCAGTGTCTTCGCCGCTGCCAGCTTGAGATCGAGCAGGGCGTTCTGAAGCGGATTCATGTCGACCGCATGCACATGCCCGGCCCCGGCCAGCAGGTAGTCGAGGGCGTTGCAGCCTGCGGATGTGATGACCAGCACCGAGTCACTGGGGCTGAGTTCCAGGGCGACACGGTCGACGCGCGGATCCTCCCAACAGGTGTTGTAGACCAGGTTGTGGGTGTGGATCAGGTTGAACCACGCGCGGCGAACACGTTCAAAGGCCATGCGACGAATCCTGTGGGATGAGCGGACTGACAACTGACAACTTCTGCGATGTGATGGATCAGGAGGGAAGAACCGGCTCTTCGAGCAGCGTCCGCAGTCTCGGCTCGGTGAGCGCGAGTGGCGAAACGAAGGCTGGGCGGACGGGTGGCAAGGCGGGCAAGCTCTCCTGGCGGCGAATCACGCCGTGCTTCGCGGTCCAAGGGTAGTAGCACTCGATGTCGAACTCGCCGTCCTCGGACTCGACCAGCGCGGTGCAGTTCTCGACCCAGTCGCCGGAGTTGAAGTAGGTCATGCCGTCGCGCTCGATGATCGCCGGAGTGTGCAGGTGCCCGCAGACGACTCCCTGGCAGCCTCGCACCTTCGCGTGCTTCAGGATCGACGACTCGAAGCCGCTCAAGAACCGGATCAGCGACTTCACCCGCCGCTTGCCAGTGGCGCACAGCCAGTACGGGCTGCGTTCGCTGTCGTTCAGCATCCGGCTCAATTGCCAGTTCGCCGAGAGGGCGGTGTCGTAGGCCCAGGAGGACATCTTCGAGAGCCACTGGGCCGTCTGCTCGACCACATCGAAGTGGTCCCCGTGCGTCACCAGCAGGCGGCGACCATCGGCTGCGGGGAACACAAACTCATCGGCGATTTGAATGAACGGAAAGTGTTGCCGGGCGAGGTCCGTTGCGTCGGGAACTCTCAGGAAGTCGTCGTGATTTCCTGGTGTATAGAAGATATCGGTGCCGGAGTTGGCGAGGTCTTCCAGAACCCTCAGCACGGTGGCGAAGGTGTCCTTCCAGATCCAGGCGTCTGGCCAGCGCCAACCGTCCAGGATGTCCCCCACCAGATACAAGGACTGGGGACGATACTGTTTGAGCATCTGGAGAAATGGCTCGCATTGCGAGTGGCGACTGCCCAGATGAACGTCGCTGACAAAGAGGGTGCGAACATCCTGACGCGCTCTTCGGTACATGGGTGCAATCACGCTTCTTCCTCGTGACGTGTGGACGACCCAACTTCCCGCCAGAGACTTGCCAGACTCCGCCAGCAATGCTCCCCAGCACACCTTGATTATCGCGTCGCCACATTGACATTTGATGAATAGAAGTTGAATTCGACAAGTAGAGAGCAAACCGTGGGCGATTCTCACAGCGCTGCCCCACCGCAACCATCGGAGGAGTGGGCAGTCGTCAGTCAGAGGCCCACTCCGGCCACGGTTCTGCACCCTGGGCTATGATGGGCCACCCCGTGGGGGTGCAGAGCTTGGCCTCTTTCGTGGCAGCGTTGCCGCTCACAGCGACCGGGCGCGGGCCTCGATGGCGAGTTCGATCTCCCGCCGCACGTCGCGGAGGTTGACGGGCTGATGCAGAATCCGGGCGCGGCCGGGAGGGACGCTGATCGCACTGGCCAGGTGCTTCTGCGTTTCGTCCAGCACCACCACTCCCGCCATCTTCGATTCACGCCCCGCGCGGATCGCCTGGGAAAAGTATTGGGCCAACCCGTCTCCGACGGTTTCACCCATGAACAGCAGGCATTCCGGGGGCTGTTCCGAGATGCGTTTGAACACCCGCTGCGGGTCGCTGATGATGATGACCTGGAAGCCGCGCGAGGCGAGGTAGTCGCGAAAGAAGTCCTGATGTTTGGGACGGCTCTCCAGGCAGAGGACCGTGAGCCGCCTGCTCGGTCAGCTCCTTGGCCAGGAGGGGCATGCCGAGATGTCGACCAAGTGTCGCGAACATGGGGGCCTCGGTGGAGGGGCAGCAAGTCGAGGATAACAGGAATACGCCAAATCGTCCCCGTCTGTGGGAGGGAAAAGCAGTCAGCGGTCAGCTTTCAGCCGGGCGAGCCGGGCGAGCCGGGCGGCGTCAGCCTCCGGACTCTGCCGCCAGGTGCCACTGGCGAGGGCTGTGACTCGCCAGGGCTCAGACGCCCGACTCCTGGGTCGACAGTTCATGATGGTCAACACGGGCGGTGCCGAGCCACCGCCCGTGGCACCCGGCGCTGGCCCGATCACTCCGGCCATTTCCCCTCACACAACGCTTGCACCACCGCCTGGGGATCGGCCACCGGCTTGTAGCTCGAACCCTCGATCTCCACATTCCCCGACCGATCGACCAGAAACACCCCCGTGCGGAATGCCCCGTCGCTGGGATCGAAGCGTCCCCACAGCGTGTGAACGGGGGCCGGGATCTCCTTCCCGATGTCGGACAGGAGTGGGAACGGGAACGCCTTCGACCGATGCTCGGCCTCTCGATTGGCGTAGGGGGTCGCCGTGCTGATCCCGATCACCTGCACCTGGGCGGCCTTCACCTTATCATGGTGGTCTCGGAGTTGGGCCAACCACGGGTCGCGGTCGGCACCGGTCGCGCCGTCAAAGAACACGACGATCATCTGCGTCCGGTTCAGATACCGCTCGAACTTCACGATCTCGGAGTTCTGATCGTAGAGTACAAAGTGGGGGGCAGATTGTCGGCGGACTCGCGGACGCTGGACGTGGCTGGTTCGCTGCTCCAATTGCTGGATGCGATATCCCAACCAGACCAAGCCCCCAATCACCACAGCAGCCAGCGGCAGGACGAGAATGCGGTAACGTCGCACAGGAGATGTCATGAGAGTGGCAGAGGCAGTGGAAGAGGCAGAGGTCATGGGTCGCCGGTTTGCGATTCTGACGCACGACCACCCGTTCTTCCACTGGGATCTGCTCTTAGAGGCCGGGGAGGTCGCCTGGACATGGCGACTGCTCGATGAACCGGGGCCGGATCGGACGGTGCGGGCCGAGCGGATCGGGGATCACCGGTTGCTGTACCTCGACTACGAAGGGCCGGTCAGCGGAGGCCGGGGACAGGTCGCGCGCTGGGACGCGGGGACGTACCAAATCGTGAATGACACACAGGATCAACTGACGGTGTGTCTCTCGGGAGAGCGAGGAGAGCTTCGGCTCTCGTTGCCGTGTAGACCTCTCGCGGCTTCGTAGCCACGTTCGCCAGAACGTGGGCAACCCGCACTCTGGCGAGTGCAGCTACGCGAGTGCAGCTACCATACCCCTGTCGAAATTGTCGTCTTTCGCTCCGCGAAAGAACGGCCTTTCGCGGAGCGCAAGGCGACACTGACATCCGTCGCTTACCCCTGGCGCGGCGGAAGCGGCTGCATGATCCGCTTCATGACCTGCTTCACGACCCCCCAGTGGGTGTACTTCGCACTGCACTGGAGCAGCTTGTTGACCAGCCCCGGCACCGCCAGTGTGCGACCGGCTCGCAGGGCGTTGTACCCGGCCAGAGCGACCGGCTTGACCTCCATCGAGTTGAACCGAAAGACCGGGGTCTCCTCCATTTTGGCCACATCGTTGAAGTGGGTCTTTGTGGGGCCGGGAGCCAGACACGTGACCGTCACCCCCGTCCCCGCCAGTTCGGTTTGCAGCCCCTCGCTGAAAAACCGGACGTACGCCTTGGACGCAAAGTACACTGCGGCGTTCGGCCCCGGTTGGAACGAGGCTGTCGAGGCCAGGTTCAGAATCCGGCCTCGTTTCCGAGCCACCATGCCCGGCAGGATCAGCCGCGTCAGCTCGGTCAGGGCCACAACGTTCACCTGAAGCATGTCCGAGAGTTGGGATGCAGGCATCTCTTCAAAGTACCCCAGGCCCCCGAACCCGGCATTGTTCACGAGGCAATCCACCGACCAGCCCGCGGCGGTCACGGCCTCGAACAGGGTCTGTGCCGCTTGCGGACGGGAGAGATCGCTCGGCAGCACCAGAGTCTGAATGCCATAGGTCCTCGACAGCCGCTCGGCCAACGCTCGCAGCTTGTCCTCACTGCGGGCCACGAGGATCAGTGAAGATTTGTCACGGGCGAACAGTTCGGCGAGTTCCTCTCCGATGCCCGACGAGGCTCCGGTAATCAGTGCGGTTTCAGTGGGCATGCGAGTTCTCGCGGCGAGCGGTGTCTGGGAGTCGATAAAGTCTGCTCGATTGTGTCGGCAAAATGAGCAACGTCAACTGGTGCGGGGGCTGCGTGCGGCATGAATCGGCATAACTTGTGAGCGGCTCGGCGCTAGCCGCCGGTTCCCCTGACCGCTGCCCACCAGAAACTGGTCTGTGTACGAACCACGGTGAGAAGAACCGGCGGCTAGCGCCTTGCCGCTCACGATCACTGGGTCAGTTTGGGGCGAGGACCGCCTCGAATGGGTCGCGGATGCCGGGCTTGATCGGCAGGACGCACAATTCCGCTCGCATTCCGGGAGCGACACGTCCTACTGAGTGTCCCAGACCGAGGGCCTCTGCCCCGTTCTGAGTGGCCATTTCCAACAGCGTGACGGGCGCGATCTGCGGGTGCAGTTGTGCGACGTGGCGGACCTCGAAGAGCAGGTTCAAGTCGGGGTTGCTGGCGCGGCTGTCGGTGCCCAGGGCGACGCGGATGCCCCGCTGGAGCAACTCCACCAGCGGGTAGCGGTCGTGCTGAAAGTAGCTGTGAGTGCGCGGGCAGTAAACGACGCTGAACTGGTCCTTCCCGGCGAGATAATTGATTTCGTCGGGGGAGAGATAGTTCCCGTGGATCACCAGCACTCTCGGCAAGACGGAGAGTTGTTGCAGTACCTCAAGTGGGGAGCGAAACGCGGCGAGTTGCCCCGGCAGCCAGAGGCCCCATTCCGTGAACAGCTCCACGAGCGGACCGGTTCCGCTGGCGAGCAGTTCCAGCTCCTCGCGCGTTTCGGCGAGGTGCATCGCGACCGGGCAGCGGGCCTGCGTGGCGAGGTGGAGAACCTCGTCAAACAGTTCTCGGCTGAGGCTGTAGGGCGAGTGTGGACTCAGGCCTGCGGTCCAGTTCGGATGCCAGTCATTCGTCGGAACCTCTCCCGGTCGCGTCGTCCCCACGACCAAGTGTCGACAGGCCTCGGCCCTCTGCGGCTCAAGGGCCTCGGGCAGGAGACCGAGGACTTCACGAAACACGACCATCTGCGGGGTCCGGGATGGCGGACCGGTGAAGTCCCTGTCGGAGACATCCCGCTCTGTCGGAGCATCCCACGCATGTGTGGCGATCTCGCCCAGCAGAGTCACCCCCGCACCGGCGGACTCGGTCAGCCCGAGCTGGATGGCCTCCCTGTCGGATGAGTCAGTCTGTACTCGTCTCCAAGCGACGACATGGCGAATCCAGCTCGCGAACGTCTGCTGATACGGCAATGGTGCCGAGAGAGCACTGAACTCCAGGTGCGTGTGAGCGTTCACCAGACCGGGCAGAATGACGCAGTCGCCGAGGTCGATCTCGCCGGGCTGGCGCTCGGTGGCAACGGCGACAATCTTCCGACCGACCACCGTGACCCGCCCGTCCTCGATCCAGCGGCCCGCGCTCCACACCCAGCGGGCGCGGTAGGTCTTCGGAAGTGAGGAGGCATTGGTCATGAGTGATTGATTTGAGAGGGCCGTACTTGTGGAGAGCATGCCCCTCGTGGGGGGCGACGATTATCCCGAATGGATGCCAGACATGAGCCGGTAGTTGAACGCCTGTCGTTTATAGACAACTCCCTCAGTCCTTGTCAGAGAGGTTCATCTTGATGCCGGGCAACGCATTGTTTCGCAATGCGTTGGTTTTCAGTTGTCAGTCGTCCGTTTTCAGTCAGAGAAGAGTTGCCCAACTTCACAAAGTGCGTTGCCGTGATATTGATGGCATGAGCTTTGCGCCATGGGTTTCGGGTGGGAATTCCCCTGCCAGAACTACCTGGCGTGAACGATGTGCGAAGGAATCGCGGACGAGTTGCGACGGATTGATCTGGGGGACAAGCGATTGAACGTGCGGAGCAAACAGGTCATCACAGCGCTGGCGGCCAACCCGAAGCCCCTCCCCGAGAAACCGCCCGTGTTGTCGGAGTTCATGCGTCTGCTGACCCAACTGGGCGGCGACAATAACCGCGCCAAAGAACTCCTCGCCAGTCCGCAACCCCTCTGGACCGGCCTCCGCCGCATGACCGACTTCGCCACCGCCTGGCTGACCTTTGGCCCGGAGAGGGGGAGTTGTGTATAAACGACAGGGTCGAGTGCCAGCGACGCCACCGCTGGATGATCCTGTGAAAAGCCTTGCCTCCCGGAGGGATGCCAGAAGGTGCATCTCGCAGAGCGGCTCCTCCCCAGGGGAAATCTCTCTGCCATCCTTCGGGGATGGATGATACCGAGAATTCCGGAACCGGTGGTGTCACTGCGCTCAACCACCGGCTAATTGCTGTGACCCCTACCGGGGTCGGACTCACAGTCGCCTGCGAGGGGATTATGCGAGACTGACCCCCATTGGACGAATCGCTTCTGAGATGCCTGCTCCACGACATCCCGTTCATCTTGTGTTGTTCACACTGCTGCTGACGTTCTCGGCGGGCTGTTCGCGTGTCCCGCCGCCACCTCCGTCCGCTGTGATCTCACCCAGTCCGCCGGTGCAGTTCGTCGATCAGGCCGAAGCCTGGAACGTGAAGTTCCAATACGAGAACGGGGAACAGGCCGGTCGCTACTCGATTCTCGAAACGCTCGGCGGCGGAGTCGGGATCATCGACTACGACCGCGATGGGCGACCCGATCTGTGGTGCGTCGGCGGTGGTCAGTTCTCGCGTGAAGCGGCCGAGCCGATGGGGCGGCCGTGTGCGCTGTTCCGCAATCGAGGGCTGCGATTTGAACCCGTGACGATCACAGCCGGAATCCACGTACCGAATCACTACCAACACGGAGTGGCGGCGGCTGACTTCGACCATGACGGGTTCGTCGACGCCCTCGTCACCGGGTATGGCGGACTACAACTCTGGCATAACCTGGGGGAGGGGACGTTCGAGGATGTGACTGCCGTGTCGGGCCTGAACGCCGATACTCGCTGGAGTTCCAGCGCAGCGTGGGGCGACTTCAACCAGGACGGGCACCTCGATTTGTATCTGGCGCACTACGTGAACTGGTCGAAGGCCAACGACCCGCCGTGTTACACACATGGAGATCAGCGCGAGGTCTGCTCACCGCTGGTTTTCGAGGGTTTGACCGACTCCGTCTTCGAGGCCGATGGGACTGGCGGATTTCGTGATCGCTCCAGAGAGGTCGGGCTGGTCGAGGGGGGCAAGGGGATGAGCGCCCTGGTGGCCGACCTCGACCTCGACGGCGATGTCGATGTCTATGTCGGCAACGATACGACGCCGAAGTTCCTGTACGAGAATGTCCACGGGCAACTCCACGAGCGGGGACTGATCAGCGGAGCCAGCCTGAGCAAGCTCGGTGCAGCGGAAGGCTCGATGGGAACCGACCTCGGGGACTTCGACCTCGACGGGCTGCCCGACCTGTGGGTGGCGAACTTCGAGGACGAAACGTTCGGCCTCTACAAGAATCTCGGAGGGATGCAGTTCGAACATGTCAGCCACGAGACCGGCCTGGACCGCATTGGCCAAGCGTACGTCGGCTGGGGCGTCGTGTTCGGCGACTGGAATCTCGACGGCGACGAAGATGTCTTCGTCAGCAACGGCCATGTCGTCCGCCATGCCCACAAAGCCCCGGTGAAACAGCTCCCCGTGCTGATGGAGAACCTCGCCGGACAGCAGTTCCAGAACGTGGCCGAACTGAGCGGGGCCTACTTTCGCACCGCTCATCCGGGACGCGGGGCAGCTGCGGGTGATCTCGATCTGGATGGCGATCTCGATCTGGTGGTGAGCCATGTGAACCAGCCGGTGGCCGTGCTGGAAAACCAAGGGCCGCACGTCAGCCGCTCGATCACCATCGAGCTGACCGGAACGCAGTCCTCGCGCTGGGCGATCGGGACCGTGGTTCGGCTGATCACGACTCAGTCATCCCAGATCCGGCAGTGGCGAGGCGGCGGCAGCTTTGCCTCGACGGGTGATTCGCGATTGCTGTTTGCTATTCCGCTGGGGCAAAATCCGGTGCGGTTGGAGATCAGTTGGCCGAGCGGATTGCGCGAGACGATCCCGGTTGGAAATCGGACGCGGCGAGTCCAGATCGTGGAAGGCCGGAAAGCGTTGAGTGATGAAGACTGAACGAGTGGGACATGCGTCACTGGGTCAGACCTCAGCCGTCCCAGCCCGCCCCCCATCCCGCGCAATCGTCACGTCGCTCACCACTCCGCGGCAGGTTCCGTCGAAATCTCAAGATCGACTGCAGTTCGGACGCATCCCCTGCTGATGACACAGGGCATCCGGAGTTCACCCTCCGGGATGCAACATGTTCCAGGTCGACAGTGGGTCACCTGACAAACTCAGCGAGCGGTCGTGCCCTGCGACCACATGGTGTGACTGGAGTATTCCATGCGTAAGATGATCATTCTCGGTTTGGTGGCCCTGTTCGTCGCGACCAGCCAGGTTCCCGCTCAGGCCGGTCGACGTAACGGTCGGGGATCCAACGGCAATCGTCAGGGGGTCTTTGCCCGCCTGATGGAACTCGAGCGCGCCAAGAATGCCTGGCTGTTCGGTCGCTAGTTACTGCTCTGTGCGATGAACATGGGTTTGTCTCAAGTCTGCGAAACGGGGGTCGATCGACTCCCGTTTTTGCATTGGAACTTTGGCCATCTTCTCACCCGCAAGAGGCATTTTGAGCAGCCCGCCGAGGCGTCTTGAAGGCAGCCTCAGCCACCGATAGACTCGCCAGTGCCCCGACTGTTTCGCGAGCCTGCCCGCGAGTCCGATCCCCCAGCGAGTGAGCCCGGAATGGGAAATCGATCGAACTCACCGCCGCTGGCCATCATCGGCGGGACTCGCCGGTTCGCGGACCCGATCCACGTCGGGCGTCCGAATCTGGGAAACTGGGACTCGTTCCAAGCCCGCCTGCGAGGCATTTGGGAACGCAACTGGCTGACCAACGATGGCCCGGTCGTGCGCGAGTTTGAACGCACGCTGGCCGACTACCTCGGCGTCCAGCACTGCGTCGCTGTCTGCAATGCGACCGTCGGACTGGAGATCGCCATCCAGTCACTCGGTCTGACCGGCGAGGTCATTGTCCCATCGTTTACGTTTATCGCTTCAGCACACTGCATCCGGCGGCTGGGGCTGCGACCGATCTTTTGCGACTGCGATCCGACGACGCATCAGATCGATCCGGCATCGGCGGCTCGAGTCATCACCTCGCGGACCAGTGCGATTCTGGGCGTGCATCTGTGGGGGCAGGCCAGCCCGGTTTCCGAGTTGCAAGAGTTGGCCCGGTCGCGCGGGCTGTCGCTGCTGTTCGATGCCGCGCATGCCTTCGGCTCGTCGGCTGATGGGAAACGCATCGGCGGATTCGGTCAGGCCGAAGTCTTCAGCTTCCACGGCACGAAGTTCATGAACTCGTTCGAGGGGGGCGCGATCACCACCCAGGACTCCGCTCTCGCCGAACGACTGCGGCTATTTCGAAACTTCGGGTTTGCCGGTTACGACAACGTGGTTCACCTGGGCACCAACGCCAAGATGAGCGAGGTCTCGGCGGCGATGGGACTGACCTCGTTCGAATCGATCGACCAGTTCATGGACCGCAATCGGGAGAACCAGACCCGCTACCGCAGTTCGCTCGGCACCATTCCGGGGATTCAGTTCCTGGCCTGTCCGGACCTCCAGAATATCAACGCCCAGTATGTTGTGGCGGAGATCGACCCAGCCGTATTGGGACTCACTCGCGATGAGTTGCAGGCCGTGCTGCAAGCGGAAAACGTCCTGGTGCGGAGGTACTTTTATCCCGGTTGTCACCGCATGGCGGCCTACCTCGCCGAGCCGGAATCGACACCGATCCCGCTGCCTCACACCGAGGCCCTCTGCGAGCGGGTCATGCTGTTCCCGAATGGCATGGCGGTGGACGGGGCGATCATCGATCAGATCCAGAGCATCATCGAACTGGCCGTTCAGCATGCCATCGAGATTCGTCGGCAGCTCGCCCGACTGAGGGCCTCAGCAGCGGAGAAGTCCTCATGACTGAGCCTTCCCAGCGACTGCTGATCTGGGGAGCCGGCGGCCATGCCAAGGTCGTCGCCGATCTCGCGCGGGCGGGCGGCTGGGAGGTCATCGGGTTCCTGGACGAAGCCCCTCAGCGCCAGGGACAACAGTTCTACGGGACCACGATTCTGGGAGGCAGCCGCCACCTCACCGAGACCGTAGCCGACCGCACTGTCCAGGTCGTCGTGGCCATCGGAGACAATGCCGCGCGGGAGCGCTGCATCGAGGTCGCACGCCGCGAGGGCTACACCGTCCCCGTCCTCATTCACCCCGCAGCGGTCGTCTCGCCGACGGCTCATCTGGAGCCTGGCACGGTCGTCATGGCCGGAGCGATCGTGCAAGCGGACACTCGCATCGGGGTCGGTGGGATCATCAATACGGGGGCCAGCGTCGACCACGATTGCGTGCTGGGCCGCTGCGTCCACGTCGCTCCAGGAGCGAGGCTCACCGGCCAGATCGAGGTCGGCGACCTGACACTGATCGGGGTCGGAGCCGTCGTGATTCCGCGAGTGCGGATCGGCAGGTGCTGTACGGTCGGAGCCGGAGCCGTCGTGATTCACGAGGTCCTGAATGGCGAAACCGTCGTCGGTGTCCCCGCCATCGTGGTACGACGCTCCGCGTCGTGACCTTCGACGCGGAGCGTCGAACCACTTTCGCTGCGTCCCGCCGTCGTCTTCGGGATCGCGACCGCCAGCGTGCGCCCGGTCCTCAACTGAGCGGAGATAAACGAAGCCAGTGATTTCGGGCACTGCGGGCCGAGTTGGACTTCCCCTTGAAAGATTCCGACCGGCAGGCCGTTGAACAGGGCGATCCGGTTCGTGGCCAGACTCGGCACGCGCGGGTCGTTCCCCAAGATGCCGATCAGGTTCAGCGGGTCGCAGGCCGAGACGATCACCAACTCCCCGGCGTTCGGCTGCTCCTTGAGTTGCCTCAACTCGCGAATCGTGTCGCCCAGGGCGTACTGCTCCCCGGCCACTCCGGCGACAAACCGACCCCCGCGAATCTCGCCCCGCGCTTCGAGCTTGCGATACACCTGCAGCAGTTCCCACCAACGCGGAGCCCCCGGCTCTCGACCGAGCAGGTCGCGGAACACGACCCCCCACCGACGGAGCAATTGCCACGCCCACTGGTCGATTGTCGGCGATTTCTCCGAAATCGCCGGTGCGCTGTTCGCGCTGGCACTCGGACGCTCTCCCTCTTCCTTGCTCGC
>JAYTFV010000261.1:0-19974 GCA_043734065.1 Planctomycetota bacterium | reverse complement strand
GAATTTCGGGAACTTGTTTTGGACAATGTCCTAAGTCCTCTGTTGCTCAGTAGATCAGCCGGTCCCTAGTGCTTTTCGTAAAACGCTCAACACCCCAATGGGGTCGACACATCAGAGCCCAGGGTCGCGACCGCCAGGT
This sequence comes from Planctomycetota bacterium, assembly GCA_043734065.1. Classification (GTDB taxonomy): domain Bacteria; phylum Planctomycetota; class Planctomycetia; order Planctomycetales; family Planctomycetaceae; genus TH-plancto1. The sequence continues at coordinate 19,835 of JAYTFV010000261.1, read as the reverse complement.
CGCGCACCCTGGGTAACGTTCGCCTGGCTCGCCGAACAGGCGAGCCGGGCGGCGTCAGCCCCCGGGCTTCTGAGGGCGGACGGCGGGCGGAAAAGTCCGGAGGCTGACGCCATCCGGCTCGCCTGGTCGGCGAGCGGTACAGACTCGCCCGTACCCCCCCAGCCCAAAGCTGAGAGTTGACGGAACACTTCCTGCTTGTCTCTGTCAGACACGTTGCATGTCGTACGATGGAAATAACCTCAATTTCTTGGAAAATATTTTGATTGACTTACTTGTGCAACCCGATATGATCGAAAGAAGTATGAGGTGTTCACCTCTTTTTCTTCCTTTCCTGTTCGGAGTTTGTCATGAAGTCCCACAAAATCCGCCATGCGTTCACTCTGATCGAACTGCTGGTCGTGATCGCGATCATCGCCGTTCTGATTGCCCTGTTGCTGCCCGCCGTGCAGCAGGCCCGCGAAGCGGCCCGCCGCTCCACATGCAAGAACAACATGAAGCAGTTGGGGTTGGCGCTCCACAACTACCACGAAGCCCAAGGCATGCTCCCCCCCGGAGCCATCTGGTTCGCCAACAACTCTGCGACAGCCAACGGCAACCAGAACCTGCCCGCCGATGGGGACACGCTGTTCACCCAACAGAACTACAGCGGCAACTGGGTGATGATGTTGCTCCCCTACATCGAGCAGGGTCAGCTGTACAACCTGTACAATCCTGCTCTGCCGTTGATTGTGTCGGCGGGCACGCCCACCACTTCGAACAACCAGGTGGTCTTGGCGAAGATTTCGGCGATGTTGTGTCCGTCGGATGCGTTCAACGACGATCTCTTCTTGCGGTGGCCCACAGGCACCCCCACGATCAAGATGGGGCGTGGTAATTACGGAGGAGCTTTGGGTCGAGAGGATAACAGCGGGAATGCCTGGATCAACCGAGCGAAGAATCGTGTGGGGGCGTTTGGTTGGGGCCGATCCGCGATTCTCCGCGATTTCAACGATGGGACCTCCAATACCGTGATGGTGTGGGAACTCCGGACCGGTCCTTCGCCGGGAGATGTTCGCGGTGTCTGGTCCGTGGGGCGCGTCGGTGCCTCGTTGATTGAAGGCTGTGATAACTTCGGTGACTGCAATGTCATCAACGATGGGAAGAACGGCGCTGCCGACGTGCATGGGTGCGATTCCCAGCCGAACCTGGGTCTGGGTTGCTGGAATGGCGGCGATGGTCAGGGCGATCCCGCCAGTATGCACGTGGGTGGCGCCCATGCCGGGCTCGGCGATGGGTCGGTGCGGTTCATCAGCCAGCTCGTGGACTTCAACATTCACCGGGCGTTGAACAGTGTCGCCGGGAGCGAGGTCATTCCGGCAGTGTATTAATGCAGCGAGGGTGAGATCCGGGACTTTGTGACCCCAGGGGCATCCAGGATGCCCCTGGGTTTTCAGTTTAGGAGACGTGAGGCCACGCCCTTCTTCCAGCTGCGTATTTAGCGGACGACTGACGACTTGCCCGGCGTGACGCACCGAGGGTCGCAGGCGGTCTCTGATTGACCTGGTTGCGACTCCTGCTAGGATGGGCGGACGCGGTTCCATCCATTTTTCAGATCGAGGTTCTCATGAGTTATCACAGAGGTCGGCGTGCATTCACGCTCATCGAGTTGCTGGTCGTGATCGCGATCATCGCCGTTTTGATTGCCTTGTTGCTGCCCGCTGTGCAGCAGGCTCGCGAAGCGGCCCGCCGCTCGACGTGCAAGAACAACATGAAGCAGTTGGGGTTGGCGATCCACAACTACCACGAAGCCCAGAACATGCTCCCTCCGGGAGCCATCTGGTTCGCGGACAACACTCCCGGTGTCTCCCACCCCACACAGGATCGACCCGCCGACAGCGGGGACACGCTCTACAACAACAAGAACTTCAGCGGCAACTGGGTAATAATGATACTGCCGTACATCGAGCAAACGCAGCTGTACAACCTGTACAATCCGGCTCTGCCCTTGATTCTGGCGGCTGGCACGCCCGCCAACTCGAACAACCAAGTGGTGGTGGCGAAGATCAGCTCACTGACGTGCCCATCGGACTCATTCAACGATGACCTGTTCATTCGTCCGGGCATGGGCAATGTCCCGATGGCACGCTCCAACTACGGGGGTTCTCTGGGTCGCGAATACTATCAAGACCGAACCCTGCGGTGGACTGCCATACCGACGATTCGACGCGGGGCATTTGGTCATGGCCGTTCCGCCATCCTCCGCGACATGAATGACGGGACATCCAACACGGCGATGCTGTGGGAACTTCGGGCGGGGGTCTCTCCGGCAGACCCGCGCGGTGTGTGGGCCATGGGACGCATTGGAGCCTCGTTGATCGGCGGCTGCGACAACCAAGGTGACTGCACGTCGATCAATGCGAGTAATACCAATTCCGCCGATGTCCAGGGTTGCGACGACAAGCCGTTGCTCGGAATGGGTTGCCACACTGGCAATGATGGGCAGGCTCCCCCCGCCAGCCAGCACGTCGGCGGTGCCCATGTCACCCTCGGTGATGGGTCGGTGCGGTTCGTCAGCCAGCTCGTGGACTTCAACATTCACCGGGCGTTGAACAGCATCTCGGGGAACGAGACGGTTCCGGCGGTGTACTAAGGTGAGCGGCCAGTGGAAGCTTCCCGTTGCCCGGACCCCCTAGGTCCGGACGGAACGGACTTGGGGGGCCGTTTTACTGGTAAACCATCACTGACCGCTCGCCTAAGAGCATTTCCCAAAACTTCCGAAGTCTTCGGAGACTTCGGAAGTTTGCAACGGTTCTCGGAGAGGTACTCAGTAAGCTGGAGTCCCGAGGCAAGCCGGGTGTGTGTGATCTCAAGAGCCCCAGGGCATGCCCGCTGCCCCTGAGTTTTCAGATGAGTGGATGGCCATGCAGACCAACCGGACAATCGTGGCCCGTGGCCTGCTGGGCGTCTTGTTACTGGCCGGGGTAATCTCTTGTTTGATTCCGTCACGCCTCACGCCCCCGCTGTTGACGACCGAACTGCGTCAAGAGGCGGAATCCAAGTTTCGCCAAGTGTATCAGCGGGAGCCGGATCACTTCGATACGGTCTCGATCGCCGCCGAACTGGCGGTCAGTCGTGACCAGTTGGAGGTCGCGAACCAGTGCTTCGCGGAAATCCCCACCAGCCACCCGCTCTACGGTCCTGGGGCCCGTTTTCAACAGGGGCAAGTCCTGCTGAAACTCAATCAGGCCGCAGCCGCCGAGCGGCAATTCCGCGAGTATCTCGATTTGCCGGGCGTGGAATTTCGAAACATCGCCCAGGAATTTCTGCGTTATATCCTGGAAATTGAGCTGCGATTCGAGGAACGTCAGACCCTCCTGATGGCCAAGCACGCTTCGAGTTCGCTCACTCCGACCGAGGCCATGTTCGCTGGATTTTCGTCCCTGTTGCGGTGGAATGGCGAAGCGGCGGTCGACCGTTGTCGCCAGTTCTATGAACTCGATCCCGAGAACCCCCAGTTGCAGATCGCCTGGGCGCAATACCTGGGTGGGAGTGCCCGGGCGGTGGAGGGATTACAGGTGATCGACACCTGCCTGGTGAAAGAGCCGGCCAATGCCCGCGCGATCGCGGTGAAAATGTACCTGCTCTCCGAACTGGGAGAGGACCAGCCACTGGCTGCGCTCGTCGCCACCCTGCTCCCCCCGCAGCGTTCCGATCCGTGGATCATGCTGCGGCTGCGGGGGGCGGAAGCGTTGTCGCGAAATGATCTCGACAGGGCGGAGCAGTGCTATCGGTTGCTGCTGGAGGTCAATCCGGCTGTCCCCGAGTGTGACATGGGACTTGCGGAGATCGCGGGGAAGCGGAAGCAGCCTGAGCAACAGGCGAAGTTTCTGGAGACCGCCCGGCGACTGGCCCTGATTCAGAATCGACTGGGAGCCCTCCAGTTCCTGCCCACGGATGACCCGAGTTTCTACGTCACGCTCGCCGAGCAGGCGCTGGCCATCGGCCTGAAGCCGCAGGCCCAACTGATGGCCGAAGCGGCGCTCAAGATCGATCCGAAGAATGCGGTCGCGAAGACCATCCTCCAGGAGTGCCAGCCATGAACACGCGAACTTCTGGTTTTCACGCTTGTTGCCGGGCACTCCTGCTCGGATCCCTACTCTTCACCGGTTGTCGCAATGATGCCAAACCGGCTCCCCCGCAGCCGGTGCCCGGTCCGACAGCGGTCGCCCCGGCAACGCCGGTCGCCTCCGCGACGAGTTCCATCCGCTTTCGGGATGCCACGCAGGACTGGGGGATGGACTTCACCCGTGATGATGACTTCAGTCCGCTGCGCCGCATCCTCGAAGCCAACGGCGGCGGAGTCGGCGTACTCGACTATGACATGGACGGCTGGCCCGACCTGCTGCTGACCAACGGCTGCCCGTTACCGCTCGCTCGCTCGGCGGTCCGCGTGCCCGATCCCCTCTACCGAAACATCGCTGGCATCCATGTGGCGTCCAGCGGCGCGAAGGCTGGCATCGCCACTGCGGGCTATCACCACGGCTGTACCGTAGGCGATTGGAACTCCGATGGATTTCCTGATCTCTATCTCGCCGGACTGGGGAAGAATCTGTTCTATCTCAATCAGGGAGATGGGACATTCACGGAGGAGGCCGCGGAGTTGGGGATTGAGGTCGGATCGTGGTCCTCGTCGCCGGTGTTTGCAGACTTGGATGGAGACGGATTCCTCGACCTGTACGTCACCAATTATGTCATGACCGGGGACGACCCGCCGCGTTTGTGCCCCAACCCCAAGTCCCCCGATGGTTACGTTTCGTGTCCGCCGACTCTGTTTGAAGGGGCCCCCGATGTCTGTTTTCGCTCGGACGCAACGGGCGGATTCCTGGATGTCACCCAGGCCTGGAACCTGGTCGGTGAAGGCTCCAAGGGGCTCGGCTGCGTCGTGGCGGATCTCGACCAGAATGGTGTTCCCGACATCTTCGTCACGAATGATGGTGTCCCGAATTATTGCTTCATGCGGTCGAGTGTTCAGGAGCCGTTCAAAGACGAAGCCCTGATTCGCGGTGTCGCCATGGATGCTCAGGGACGCGCCCCGTCGAACATGGGTGTGGCGATTGGCGATGCGGATGGCAATGGCTGGCTTGACCTGTTCATCACCGAATTCTATTCCGAACCCAACACCTACTACCAAGCCACGGGGCAGGGGGACTTTCAGGATCTCTCCAAGCGGGCCAATCTGGCAGCGCCCAGCCTGATGATGATGGGTTGGGGGACGTTGTTCCTCGACCCCGACAACGATGGCTGGCTCGATCTGTTCGTCGCGAATGGACACCTCGAGGACCGCCGCTGGAGTCTGCCGAACTTGCCGTATCAAATGCAGCCGCAGTTGTTCCAGAACGCTAAGAACGGCAAGTTCGAAGAGGTCACAGCCTCCAGCGGGGACTACTTTCAGAAGAAGTGGCTGGGGCGCGGGGTGGCCTCGGTCGACCTGAATCGGGATGGCCGGGTCGACCTCGTCGTGTCCCATCAACTCGACCACTCTTCGATCGTGCTGAATGAGACTCCCTCGCCGGGTCAGTTCATCTCGGTGAAGTGCGTCGGGACCGCTTCGAACCGCAGCGCGATCTCGACCACACTCTGGCTGGAGACCGACCAGAAGACCCAGTATCACGAGATCGTCGGCGGCAGCAGCTACAACTCCGCCCCCGACCTCCGCGCTCACTTTGGTGTCGGCAGCAGTCACCTCAAGTCGCTCAAGGTCCGGTGGCTGAGCGGGCGGGAGGAGACCTTCTCCGACATCCAGCCCGGCCAGTACACCCTCGTCGAAAGCCAGGGCCTGTTCCCCGATCCGGTCAGCGTCCCGTAGCTGCGTTCGCCAGAACGCGGGCGACCGGACCCCGCGTCCGAGAGCTGGAACAGACTTCCGAAGTCTTCCGAGACTTCGGAAGTCTCTCGGCCACCTGGAACGCCCTGAGCCCCAACCCGCCTTCTGGCGAAGGCAGCTACAGTCGGACTTCTTGACAAACACACGTCTAAACAACTATCGTGACAACACCTATATGAACGAACTCAGAGTCACCCACTTCGGCCTAAAGGAACCAGACATGTCTCAGCGCATCGAATCGGCAGATGTCATCGTGATTGGCGGCGGACCCTCGGGGACCACGGCGGCCACCCTCCTGGCGCAGCGCGGGCTGCGCGTGGTCCTGCTGGAGCGGGATTACTTCCCGCGGTTCCACATTGGCGAGTCCCTGATCCCGCAGACGTATGGAGTGTTGGAGCGGCTCAAGATGCTGTCCAAGATGAAGTCCAGTCACTTCATCAAGAAGTACAGCGTCCAGTTCGTCTCCGAGCGGGGCCGACTCTCCGAGCCGTTCTACTTCTGCGACCACCGCCCGCATGAGTCCTCGCAAACGTGGCAGGTGCGGCGCAGCGAGTTCGACCTACTGATGCTCAACAACGCCCGCGAACACGGCGTCGAGGTCCACGAAGGATCCCGCGTCCTGGATGTCCTGTTCGAAGGCGACAAAGCGGTCGGGGTAACCGTGCAGCGCGAGGGCGAATCCCAACCGGTCGAAATCCGGGCCCAGGTCATCGTCGACGGCAGCGGTCAGCAGTCGTTGCTCATGAGCAAGCTCGGCCTGCGGGAGTGGGATCCGGTCCTGAAAAAGGCAGCCGTCTGGACCTACTGGAAGGGAGCCTTCCGCGACACCGGGCACGACGAGGGAGCCACCGTCGTCATCCAGGTGCAGGGCAAGCAGGGGTGGTTCTGGTACATCCCGCTGCACGACGACATCGTGTCGGTCGGCGTCGTCGCGTCGCACGAATACCTGTTCCAGAATCGCGAATCCAAGGACTTCGAGAAGGTCTACTTCGAGGAGGTCGCTAAGTGCCCCGGCGTGCAACCTCGCATCGCGGGGGCCACCCGCTGCGATGTCTTCCGTGCCGAGAAGGAGTATTCGTACCGCGCGACGAAGGCGGCGGGCAATGGCTGGGTGCTGGTCGGCGATGCCTTCGGGTTCCTCGACCCGCTCTACTCCTCCGGCGTGTTGCTGGCCCTCAAGTCGGGCCAGATGGCAGCCGATGCCGTGGCCGATGGCATCGAAAAGGGTGACACCTCAGCAGCCCAACTCGGTCGCTGGGAACCCGAGTACGTCGCCGGGATGGAACGCATGCGGCGGCTGGTCTGTGAGTTCTACGACGGCTTCAGCTTTGGTCGCTTCGTGAAACGGCATCCGCACCTGAAGGGGTTCGTGACCGATGTGCTGATCGGCGACATCTTCAAGGACGATGTCGATGTCCTCTGGCCTCTGATGGACGAGATGCGAGCCGAGTCCGAGGCGCAGGCAAGTAACATGGAATGATCTCCATGGCCGGACGCCCGCCGAATCTCATAACAACTCGCGAATCACCTCGCCGTGATCGATCGTTGCAACGGGGCGACCGGCGTGGTTGGGGAAGCTGACATGGGGGGTCGACGCCCAGGACGTGGAACAGGGTGGAGTCAGGTGTACCGCACCGACCGGTGTTCCGGTTCGAAGTATTCGGTGAGCAGGCTGTCGACTTGCAGCATTCCCTTGCGGGTGAGTTTCACCAGATCGCCGTGGACGGTGAGATATCCGGCTCGCTCTTGGTTGGCGAGAGCTTCGCGGAACTCGACGAGCGGGTCCACGCCGAACTTCTTCCGGAACAGCGACGGCGTCAACTCGCCCTCTTTCATGCACAGGATCCACTCACGGATCAGTTGTTGATGAGGCGTGGGGGTCATCGCGCGGTTGAGGGGGAGTTCGCCGGAGTTGACAATCGTCATGTACTCGTCGATGGCGTCCTTGTTCTGGTAGTGGACCCCCTGGAAATGGCCGAACGACGAGACGCCGACGGCCAGGATGTCACTCCCCCGGAACAGATTGTCGCGGTACACGAATCGGTCCTTCTCGGGGTTCAATACTAGTTCGTTCCCGCTCGACAGGTGATACCCCACCGCTTGCAGCCGGTCGATGGCCTCGCTGGCCCAGCGGCGTTTGGTCGGCCAGTCGGCGACCGGGGACTCGATGCCGTGCTCGAGCATTTCCTTCGAAATGAGCGTGTTGAACGGCAACTCCATTTGGTAGATCGTGATGTTGTTGGGCCGCATCTCAATCACACGATCGACACAGTCCAGCCAGTTCTCGTCCGTCTCGCCGATCATTCCAGCGATGAGGTCGATGTTCACCTGCGGGAAGCCGACGCTTTGAATCCAGTCGTACGCCTTCATCACCTCGGGGGAGAGGTGAGCCCGACCGTTCTCTTCGAGAATTTTGTCGTTGAAGTTCTCGACACCGAGCGAGACGCGGGTGACGCTGATCTCCTTCAGCGTCTGCACCTTCTCCAGCGAGAGCGTCCCCGGCTCGCACTCGAACGTCACCTCCTGCGCATGGTCCCACGTCACCGAATGGCTTAGCCGCTCGCGCAGTAACAACAGCTGCTTCGCGCTGAGGTACGACGGAGTGCCCCCGCCGAAGTAGACGACTTCCAGGCTCCTTCCGGCGATGGCGGGCATGTCCTTGAGGAGTGTAACCTCCTTGTCGAGAGCGTCGACATAGTTTTTGACCATGTCGGCGTTCTGCTGGGTGTAGACCCGAAAGTAGCAGAACTTGCACCGCTTGCGGCAGAACGGGATGTGCAGATACATCCCCAGCGGCACATCGTGCGCGGGCGGCTTGGCGAAGGCCTCGCGAATCTCCCCGACCCGTTCCTTCTTCCACTGGGAGAACGGCGGGTAGTTGGAGATGAAGTAGCTGCCGACTTCGGTTTTGGATTCAGTCGACATGGAGCGTCGGTTCCAGAGTGTCCGGGACTGCCCAACGGAGGTTGAGACGGGACGCCGCGAATCGGCGGGTCATGTCCCCATCGTAGGGATTGAGGGGTTGATGAGGCAATCACGGGATGAACAGAGAGGGACGCGTGTGCATCACAAGAGTCGGCAGCGGTCAGCTTCTGCCCCCACTCTCCCGGATGCCTCCCCCGTTGGAGTCCAGGCTTTAGGCTGCGTTGTGCGCCCGAGCGCAGGCTAAAGCCTGGACTCCAACGCCGGATTGGTGTCATGTCAACTTGTCAACCGAGTTCCTCCCCAGAATTCGGAAATCGCCGAATCCGCCCCTTGGCGGAATGGTCCGTCTGTGGACCGGTGATAGAATACCGGTACGTCCCTGACGGTGGTCACAAGCCGCCGTCGTGGCTCTGCACCATGGAGTGTGTGGCCAGGTGGTGTTTCTACGGCACAGGAATTCGCCGGAAGACTGTTATCGATCAGGCTTGCGGAGTAAGCCCGATCGATCCTTCAAGCCTGCGTGGTAAGATGCCGCATCCGAAATCTCAGTCGACCCCGTTACCCGCCCGTCAGTTCGTGACGCCATCGGTTTTTGAAAACCGGCTGACATCCCGGTCCCGACTGGTGCGGTCCGACGATCATCCGGCCAACGCCATCGGTCTCCTCGATCTGGAGACAGGTGACCACATTCTCGTCAGTCTGCCCGAATGGCTGAAGTACAACGAAAGACGCCGCGAAGCGACGGTCACTGCGTAAGAGGATGAGAAGGCCGAGGGTGAGAGGGCCGAAGTTCAGAGGGTCTGCCAGACCGGAAATCCATGTCAGACACCACTGCCCTGCCCGCTCGTAAGTTAATCACCGACCTGACCCGCAATGGGCTGCTGGCTTGGTGTGACGATCACGGTGTCCCTCCGTACCGCGCCGATCAGATCCGCCAATGGATCTTCGGCAAGCGAGTCAACGACTTCGCCGACATGCACGACATCCCCGCAGCTGTCCGTAAGCAACTGACGGAGCAGTTTGATTTCTGGTCGGGTCGGATTGTTCGGCATCAGGTCTCGAGTGATCGCACCGAGAAACTCCTGCTCGAAATGCGGGAAGGCGACTTGGTCGAGTGCGTGCTGATGCGGGAAACCGATCGGGCGACCGTCTGTATCAGTACGCAAGTCGGCTGCGGCATGGGGTGCGTGTTCTGTGCCAGCGGCCTGGATGGGGTGAAGCGAAACCTGTCGACCGGAGAGATTCTGGAGCAGGTGCTGCGGGTGGACCGGCTGCTCAGCAAAGAGGAGCGGATCACGAACGTCGTGGTGATGGGGATGGGTGAGCCGCTGGCGAATCTGCGGTCGCTGTTGCCCGCACTCGACACACTCAATGAGAAGGGCGGGATGGGCCTCGGAGCCCGGCGGATTACAATCTCGACGGTGGGCCTGCCAGAGAAGATGCGGGAACTGGCCCGGCATGGGGTTCCGTACAACCTGGCAGTGTCGCTGCATGCCCCGGACGACACGCTCCGCACGGAGATCGTGCCGATCAACAAACGCACCGGGATCACCGCGATCCTCGAAGCCGCTGAGGAGTATTTCGTTGAATCGGGTCGGCGCGTCACGTACGAGTACGTGCTGCTGGCGGGCAAGAACGATGGTCCCGAGCAGGCCAAGCAACTCGCGAAGCTGTTGCGGAATCATGTGGCTCATGTCAACCTGATCCCGATGAACCCGGTGGCTCCGATCGACCTCTCTGCCCCGGCTGAGCCGCGCACGAAGATGTTCGCCGAGATGCTGGAACACGGCGGTGTCAACGTGACCGTTCGCAAACGCAAGGGGGCCGACATCGACGCTGCGTGTGGGCAGTTGCGGCTGACGGAGTTGACGCTGGCCAGCGCTGCCGGGGCAACTCTCCCGTAGCCACGTTCGCCAGAACGTGGGGTGCCAGAACCCGCGTTCGACAGCGCCGAGACAAGTCGCCCACCTTCTGGCGAAGGTGGCTACCCCGGAGGATTCCCAATGAATCAAGTCATGTTCCGAATGGCCCTGTGCCTGTTCGTGTCGAGTGCTGGCTGCAACCGGTTTCTCCCGCCGCCGCCCACGATCACGGCAGCACCGGTGCCCAAGCCCGCACCTGCCGCGGCAGAGACGCCTGCCACTGAAGCCGTGGAGGCCGGGTTCGCTCTGATCCCATTCACAGACATGGCCGTCTTCCCATCCGATGAAACAACGACTGAGACGTGGACAGCTGAGGGGGATGAGTTCCTCTGCACCGGCAAGCCGAAGTGCTACTTGCACACGAAGACGCCGTACGGCGATGGGACGCTGCGGTTCGATTACCGCTTCGACTCCGATCCGAAGGTCACTGACGCCAAGAAGCTCGCCGCTCACAATACCGGCGTGCTGCTCTTCATCCAGGAGCCGCATGCGATCTGGCCCAAGTCGATCGAGGTCCAGGGCAAATGGAGCGAGATGGGCCAGCTGCGCCCCAATGGCACGCCCGCCGACATCGAGCAACTCAAGGTGGTGTACCAAGACCATCCCGAGGTGCGAGAGAAGGCCCGCAAGCCGGTCGGGGAGTGGAACTCGATCGAGATCGTGACGAAGGCCGGAGCGATCACCGCCTCGATCAATGGGCAGGTCGTCGCCGTCGGACAGCCCGGCGAACTGAAGAGCGGCCTGATCGGCCTGCAAGCCGAAGGCCACCGCCTCCGCTACCGTCGCCTCAGATTTACCCCCGCCCCGTAGGACGGGCCCCTGTGGCCCGTCCCGTGTCGCCATGCCCAAAGCCCAGGGGTTGCAACCCCTGGGCTTTGCCTCCATCGATAAACCATCAACCATAAACCATCAACCTTCCCCATGCAGATCGGCCCCCATCGCATCTCCTCCCCCCTCGCACAGGCCGCCCTCAGCGGCTATAGCGATGGGCCGATGCGGCTGCTCTCTCGTGGGTTTGGAGCGAGTTATGCCCTCGCTGAAGTCCTGATCGACCGGTTCGCGGTCGAGGCTCAGTCAGAGAGTTTCGTCCGCCGACATCTGCGGATCGCCGACGAGGACCACCCGATCGGCGGCCAGTTGATGGGGTCCGATCCGGCTCAGTTTCAGTTCGCAGCCAAGCGTCTGGTGCAGGCGGGGTTCGATGTCATCGACATTAACTTCGGCTGTCCGGTGAAGACGGCCATCGGCGGGTGTCGAGGCGGGTATCACCTCGGCCAGCCGGAGATGGCCCTCGAAATCGTCTCGCGAGTGCGTGAAGTGGTCCCTCCCGAAATCCCCGTAACGGTCAAGATGCGGCGTGGAATCGACGATTCACCCGAGAGCCGCGACCGCTGCCTGACCATCCTCGAAGGGGTCTTCGAACTGGGTGCGGCCGCTGTGACTCTGCATGGCCGCACCGTCGAGCAAAAGTACGTCGGTCCCAGCCGCTGGAGTTTTCTGAAGGAGGCCAAGGCCAGCTTCCCGAACCGCACGCTCCTGGGCAGCGGCGACCTGTTCACGGCTGAGGACTGCGTCCGCATGCTGGCCGAAACTGGCGTCGACGGCGTCTCGATCGCTCGTGGGGCGATTGGCAACCCGTGGATTTTCGCGAGCGCCTGCGCCCTGCTCCGCGGCCAGCCCCACCCTGCCCCGCCCCGTCTCAGCGAGCAAGCGGATGTGTTGCGCGAACACCTGCGGCTCGCCCGCGAAGTGTACGGCGATGTGGCCTGCGTCACGCGCCTGCGCAAACACCTCGTTAAGTACGCCAAGCTCCACCCCGACCACGCCGAGGTCCGCAACGCCTTGGCCCAAGCCAGCAGCGTGGCCGAGATCGAACTGCTCCTGACCACTCACTATGCAGGTGATCGGGCGGGCGTCTGGCCTGTGAACGAGCCGGTCATATAACCCCGTTGAGCCGCGACGTGAAGGCTTTGCGCAGTGGAGCGCGGCCCCCCCACGAGACTTCAATCGGGCAGCTTGCGGCCCGTGACCTGCTCCAGATAAGTCCGCACCACACGGATCACTTTCTTCCCGTATTCGATGCCGTGAAATGTAATCAGCGGGTACGGCGTGCCACCAGCCTGGATCGCGGCGACGGGCAGTGGGCTGATTGCCGGGTGCCCAGGACCATTCGCGTTCGCTGACGTTGATGAGGAGAGTCCGCGGATGAGGCAGCAACCGGTGATCGTCTCGGGCAGGAACTGCTTGCGGATCGCCACTGGTCCCCAACCCCACCTCATGCGGATCAAGTCGCGGTTCAGGTCGATCTGGATCCGGCCGCGCGCCAGGGCTTGGACCACGCCGACAAGGATCAGCGCCGGTGCCAGACAGCCGAGTCCCATCAGAATCGTCGAGAGGCGCTCCACACCGGCCGCCTGCTGCACTGACCGGCTGACGATCCCGATGACTCCGCCCGACCACGCGAGGGCCAGACTGGTCATGATCGAACTCACCACGCGCAGAGTCCGACTGGGGGGCAGCAGTGGCCATGAGATCTGCACCCGATCCGAGTCCGATTCGTCCACCTGCAAGCCCGCTGGCAGCTCTTCCGAACTGTTCGCACGGAGCGGCGGCCAGAGTGCCTGGGTGCCAGACTGCTCTGCCTTCTGATGACAGGCGGGGCACAGTCCGTGACCGACCTCGGCCGTGAGCTTCTGCTCCGGGATCACCGACCCGCAGCCGGAACAGATCGCATCGCGGGACGAGCCCATCAAGGACGGACTCTGAACACCCAGAAAGTCATTGATGATGCGAACCAGAAACTCCTTGTCGGGGTCTGCCAGCCCGGTGCCGAACGACTCCTTGCGGTACTCGCCCAGAACCGCGACCGAATACACCGGCACATCGTTGACGGTATAGCTCTGTTCCAACACGGCCTTCGGCGCCGGGCCGAGCAAGAGTTCCGTGTTGGTTGTCCGAAACAGCTTGCGTTGCGTGACCAGCCGGTCCTTCTCCAGCAGGAGATAGAACCGCATGAATCGCATCCGCACCCAACTGATCACCAGAGCGATCCCGACCATCCAGAAGAGTGCGAGGAACAGGACGTGGAAGAGATCCACACGACCCGGCTGTGGGAGGGGTCTGGAGAACACGAGCCACGAGATCACGCCGATGCCCCCGTTCCACACGATCGCAAAGAACCCCAGCCCCCCCGACCCGCTGGCACTCGGCGGGATGTGGACGACCAGGCGGTCCCGGGTGCGTTCGATGATCTCGACTTGCCGGGTCGGGTCGCTGGGCGGCTCGACGGGTAGCTCGACTGGCGGCTCGCCAGCATGACCGTGCGACTCCGCAGGGAGCGGGTTCCCGGCAATCGCCTCGTCCTCACCCCCCAACTGACCTTCCACGGCGGAGAGGTCGACCTCGGCCAGCGACGCCGAGCAGAGCGGGCACTCGCGTCGCTCGCGGTCGATCTCGTTGGGTTGGAGCGTGGCTCGGCAGGCCGGGCAGGTGATGTTCATTTGTGTTCGACTCCCGATCCACTGTGGCGGTGGAGTTACGGTACACCGGACAGACGAGAGGAGGCAATGTCGGCGACTTCTCCGAAGTCGCCGGTGCGGCGTTCGCAAGGCGTGATCACGATCGAATTGCAGAACGCGACTTCGGACACGTTCAGGCGGGCTGGGACATCTGATTCAGTCACCCCGTCGCACCACCGATTTCGGAGAAATCGGCGACGATGGCCTACGGCTCTTCGGTGCCGAGGACGACGAGGCTCGAAATTGTCGTCAGCGTCCCAGCCAGCAGCCACCAGGTCGGGGCCTCGTGGAATATCAGGACACCCATCAGGCCCCCCATTGCAGCCTGGCTCGCATTGATGAGGTTCACTCGCACGACCGGCAGATGCCGCAGGGCCTCCGACACCGCGAAGAACCCGATGGCGTTCAAGATCCCTGCTGTCAGCAAGGCGGCGTAACCCCCGCGATCAAGAACCAGCGTCAGTGGCTTCCAACCCTGGTGGGCCATCGCGATGAGTGCGGGGCACATCCCAACCGTCGCCGAATACCCGAGTATGACCGAGATCGGGATGCCGTGACGGATCGACCGCCTGACCACGACTCCCGAGAACGCAAAACCGATCCCGCTCCCGCACGCGGCTGCGGCTCCGAGGGCGGCGTCCTGCCAGCTCATCAGTGATGACGCCGAAGCGGCGCGCGTCCCCTGACTCAACAGCACCACAGCCACGATCAGCAGTCCCATCGCAACGACCATGCGCGGGCGAATCGGATCACGCAGCACGATCCGCCCGAGGATGGCACTGGTGGTGATCAGCGACGAAAAGCAGAGCGGAACCGACAGGGCCAATCCCGCGCGGCTCAGTCCGTACTGAAACAGCACGTTGCCGAAGAACTGCATCAGCAATCCGTTGACGACTAACGACAGCAAAATCTTTCGCGGGGGGATGACCGAATGGCCGCGCCTCACCAGGCCGGCCATCAAGAACCAGCCCGCGACCGCCGTGGGCATGACCTTCCAGGCCGCGACCCACATTGCCCAATCCATGTCGGTCCGCACGGCCACCTGCCGCAGCCCGACGTTGGTGAAGCTGTAGCACAGGGCGGCAAAGCTGCCCAGGAGCAGACCCTGGAAGGCCGGAGGATAGGCCGCCCAGCGCTCGCGCCAACTCAACGACCGAGGGCAGGCCGCTCCCGAATCCGGGGTGTCGGTCATGCGTGGGCCTTCGAGGGGAACTGGAGAGGGGCCGAGCCAATGTCGGCGACTTCTCCGAAGTCGCCGGTGCGTCGTTCGCCACAGCGATACGGTCGCATCACGCGGGCCGACCGCGAGTGGGGAGAACTCGCTGTCGGACCGTGATGCGTGAGGTTTCTCAACGAACCGCGTCGAACCAGCGATTTCGGAGAAATCGCTGACATGGAGGACGCATACACACCAAGCAGCGCGCGAGTCACTCGAAAAATTCTCCATCGAACAGGAGGTCCTCTTCCGTGAGCAAGTCGAACCCCTTCTGCTTCAGGACGGTAATCGCCTGGTCGAGGTTGTCCGCGTGAATGGCGGCGGCGCGTCGACCGCTGCGGACTTGGGGGATGCTATAGATGTAGTGGACGTTGATTTCGGCACTCATCAGGGCCTGCAGGACTTCCGTGAACGGCTGGCTGGTCTGCGGCAGTTGGACCCCGATGATGTCCGCTTCGGTGAAGGTATGGCCGCCCAGAGTGAGAATCTCCCGCGCGTGATCGACATGGTCGACCACCAGCCGGGCCACCGCGAAGTCGACCGAATCGACCATGCTCAGGCTCGCCACCCGCAAGTCGTGCCGCTCCAGCTTCCGCAGCAATTCGTGCAGCTTGCCGACGCGGTTCTCCATGAAGACGCAGAACTGATGCAGGCAAGGCCATTCCTGGCCTCGCATGGTTTGCGGTTCGAGGGTGATGTTGCTGTCGTCGTCGTCGCCGAAATCATCTGGCATCCGTTCCCCTCCCGAGGAATCCGTGGTAGCGTCCGCACTCGCGCGGGTGAGTGGCTCGATGCCTTGCCGCATCACTTCGGCGCACCATCGGCGCCGTCAGAGCCGCTGAACTTCCGGCACGCAGTGTACGGCATGGAGAATCCGGGGGTCAAACTGATTTTTCACGTGGGAACGCCAGACTCCGGGGGCTGACACCGCCCGGCTCGCCAGAGGCCAACAATGATTCGCACGTTTCTGTTCGACATGGGCAATGTCCTCACCCGGTTCTCGCACGTCACGATGTGCCAGCAGATTGGCCAGCTGTGCGGGTTGAGTGGTGAGGCGACGTTCCAGTTGTTGATCGATTCGGGTCTGCAATGGGAGTTCGAGCGGGGACGGATCACGGAGGAGTCGTTTCGGGACCAGCTCTCGGAACTGGTCAGGAGGCCGCTCGACCTCGATGCACTGCGGCAGGCGTCGTCGGACATCTTCGATCCGATTCCAGAGATGAAACCGATTCTGTGGAGCCTCAAACAGCAAGGCTATCGGCTAGTGCTGTTGTCCAACACGACGGTATCGCACTTCGAGTGGATCAAGGGGCGGTATGACTTTCTGGAGCCGTTCGATCACTGCGTGGTGTCGTTCGACGCCGGGGCCATGAAGCCCGACCCGCCGATTTACGAGGCCGCACTGGCCGCGATCCACTGCGACCCGGGCGAGGCGTTCTACACCGATGACATTCCGGAGTACGTCATCAAAGGCCGCGAGTACGGGTTCCAAGCCGAAGTCTTCACCGGTCCGACGGAGTTGCTGCGGCACTTGGCAGCCCGCGGGATTCGGGTGTAGATTGTGGCACGACGCTCCGCGTCGTGAGTGCGTCTTGGATTGTCGGCGATTTCTCCGAAATCGCTGTCTGAGGCCAGTGGCGGGAATTCAAGTCCCCAGTAGGACGGCCTTTTCAGGCCGTCCTCGATCAGTTCTGGCAGCCAGACGGCCGGGAAAGGCCGTCTTACGGGGGATTCTGTTCAACCCACACCCTCATGGCGATTCGTGAGCGGTTCTCAATGGCGAACGTCGATCCAGCGATTTCGGAGAAATCGCCGACAATGATGAGTGACGACGCGGAACGTCGTCCCACAATATCTCGGCGCAGGAGAGGGAGATCGACATGTCAAAAGCCTGGTACTACGAAGTCATGGGATCGGAACTCGGACCGATCAGCTCCTCCGATATGATCGACAAAGCCCAGCGCGGGCAGATTCAGCCCGACACGCGGGTCCGCTCCGGTCTCGACGGCAAGTGGCAGTTCGCCGAGCGCGTCAAGGGGCTGTTCCCGCCCCCTCCCCCGCCCGTTGCCATTCCCGTGAAGCCGGTGGTCGCCGAAGTCACTCCGTCGTCCGCCCCGCGATCCCAGACGATGCCGTTGTCGGAGAGTCCCCGCCCAGCCAGTGACGATGATAAAACCTACCACTTCACGGGAGACTCCTCGCAAAATCCCGCGTCTCTGTTCCCGAAAGCTGCGGCTCCTGAGACTGAAGAATACGACTTCTTCCAGTTCATCGGTTTCAGTCAGGCCATCACCCCGAAGTTGCATGACGTACTGCTGGCCTACGCCAAATCCCACAAGCTGACTTTGACGCAAGTCACCCGGCGGGCGCTGGCGGAGTTTCTGGGTCGCAAGGACTTGGCAGAGGACGCTCCCAGCGCTGCAAGCCCACCCGCTCCACCACCTGTCGAATGAAACGGCGATTTCAGACCGGTCGAGTGTGTTCGGGTGAGGAGCCCATCTGACAAGGGCAGCTCGCTACCCGCTCACACGTAGGCGAGCGCCTCAGACGCCCCTATGTCTCACTCACCCACCACCACCACGTCCGTCCGTTTCATCAGGCCACTCCCGCCCCCAGACGAGCCGCGTCAGTTGACCACATTCCTCGGTGGCTTCCCCAGCAACACGCATCGGCAGTTCTGGCTCCCCTTGATCCGCATATCATCCAGGCCCTCTTCCGCATAAAAGGCCGAATGCGGGTTGAGGATGATGCGGTCATGGGCCAGTGTGCCGGGGGTCCGCCACGCGGTGATGAGCGGGTCATTCTCGGCTGGCGGTTCCACTTCCAGAACGTCAATCGCCGCCCCGCGCAGGTGTTCCGACTCAATGGCCGCCTGCACCGCATAGACATCGACGCAGCCCCCCCTCGCGGTGTTCACGAGGTACGCCCCCTTGGGCAACATCGCGATGGTTCTGGCGTTGAGGATGTGCTGCGTCTCGGCGGTGCGGGGGCAATGGACGCTGACAGCGGTCACGCGCGGGAGCATCTCCTCCAGCGTGTCGCAGCGGGTGATGCCGATGGCCTTGTCCGTCCCATCTGCAGCGTAGGGATCATAAAACAACACGTTCAGTCCCAAAGCCTTGGCTCGCAGAGCTGTCGCCGTGCCGATGCGGCCCAGACCGATCAGCCCCAGCGTCTGGCCCCGCAGTCGGTGCAGCGGGCGGACCTGTTCGTAAATCCACGGCCCCTGCTTATCTTGCAGGCGGCTGTTCATGAAGTGGACGCCTCGCATCAGCGTCAGCAGCATCGCGATGGCCGAGTCGGCGACCTCCTCGGTGCCGTAGTCGGGGACGTTCGCGACGGCAATCCCTCGCTCGCGAGCTGCGGCCCGGTCGACGTTGTCGAACCCGACGCCGCAGCGGACGATCAGCTTGCACTTCTTCAGCCGGTCGATCGTCTGTCGCGTGATCGAGATGAAGTGGTACAGCATCACCGCGTCGGCCTCTTCGATCTTCCCGACGAGATCCTCCTCACTGTAGGCATTCAGCGCCACCACATCGGCCAAGTCACCGAGGATTCGCTCCTCGTGGGTGAGCGGCGGGTTGATGAAGTCAGTGACAACGACAAGCGGACGCGACATGACGGGGGAGTCCAGAGAGGAGGCGGTTCGAGGCGGGCGGGTGGGCGCGGAGCGGAGCGTTTCCACTGTCACAGCGTCGGAGGTCGAAAGCACGGCGTCAAGTGAGACGCGCGAGACCTGCGATGGCGGAACGGTCAGAACGGTCGGAACCGACACCGGGAGGTTGGTCTTGCGGCATTGACCTCGATTCAATATCAAATCGCCCCATCGCACTTTGCGGTGTCGGCTCTGTCGCTGTCTGAGACGTCGTCGGGCCATCATTGTCAGGCCCGCATCGTGAAACCAGGGAAGGGATCTCATGTCTGCTGCTGCTGCTGCTGTCAGTCGCCCGAAAGAACACACCGGACTCTGGTCGGAAGACCTCGCCGAACGCTACATCGAAACCATGAAGCACACACTGTGCGACTCATTCCATGTGGACCGCCTGTCGATCGGCAAGCGACAGGTGATTCCGAGGACATCACTGTCGCTGAAGCAACTGGTCCGCAGAGTCGCCACGGCCATGCTGAAGCCGCAGGGAATCGGACTGTATTTCGAAGACAACGGGACCGATCCGGAAGCCGCGAAGAAGGCTCGCGAGAATGGCACCGACTGGCCCGAATGTGCCGACACCATGATCGGCCTCAAGCGGCTGAACAACGTTCAGATGTGCGTCACCGATGTCGTTCGGCGCGGCGTCCCGGGCGACCTCATCGAGACCGGCGTGTGGCGTGGTGGCTCCACGATCTTCATGCGCGCCATCCTCAAGGCGTTTGCCGATCAGAACCGCACC
>JAYTFV010000260.1:0-9862 GCA_043734065.1 Planctomycetota bacterium | reverse complement strand
CGACTTCCCCCGCCCGCTCCCCAAGTAATACGCCTTCCCCCGATAGAACTTCTTCCACCGCCCCACCCGCCCCTCAGCCCCCCGCTGAAACGTCAACTCCCACTTCCTCGGCATCTCAAAATCCCCTTGCGTGATACAATCGGTGATACAAATCGTACGCATTCGGGGCAAGAATTTGTATCACCGATGAACTGAAACACTGGGAATCTGGTGCATTTATCCGACTATTTGCGTTTGTGATGCACACACTGGCCGTTGTGACGCATTCCGGATCACTTGCCGCTGTCTCCGGGATGCGATATCCTTCCCAGTTCCCACCGCTGGAGGTCATTTCCGGGCATTCCCCGGCAGCGGCGGGAGTCAGGATTTCCACGCCATGCACAAGCTCATTCACGTCGCCGAAAAGCCGAATCTTCGGGCTGTCCCTCTGAAATTTGAGGTCGGTGACAACGTCGATGTCCACACCCGTATTCTGGACGGGGACAAGGACAAGGAACGCATCCAGATTTTCTCCGGGATCGTGATTGGCACGCGGGGACGCGGGGTCGGTGAGATGTTCACCGTCCGCCGCATCGTCAACGGCGAAGGAGTCGAGCGGACCTTCCCGACCAACAGCCCCAAGATCGCCGATGTCGTCGTCAAGCGGCACGGCGTCGTCCGCCGGGCCAAGCTGTACTTCCTGCGTGATCGGATCGGCAAGGCGACCCGCCTGACCGAACGTCGGGCCAAGGCCGCTCCGGCCTCCTGAAGCCGAAGCCCGACCCGTGCCCGGCCCGTGTTTTGGCCCGTGTTTTGGCCCGTCACATGGCGGCCCGCATGATTGAAATCCCACCTTCGTCGCACGTGATGCGACGAAGTTTTTTTATACTTCACACGGGCGGAAGTGAGACGTTCTGACGTAGCCACGTTTCACCAGAACGTGGGCGAACTTCCGTGCGTGCCCGCCCTCTGGCGAGGGGCAGCTACGGCTCACTCGGGACCGCATGAAGTATCGTTCATGAGTCCCTGCGAATGGTGGGGATTGGTCGAGCCATACCGTCCACGATGTGTGCGGTCCCCCGGCCTCGCAGATCAGAGTCAGTCGGCATGGATGGAAAGCCCCTCCAGTTTTCCTGCGTGGCGCAAACACTCGCCCTCTCCTCCGATTCGGGCGGTTTTCTGCCCAGCCCCTTGATGGAATGAAGTCGGGGGGGGTAGAGTTTTCAAGTGTTGATGCTGCGACCCACGGTTCGCGGGCTGGAGGCCTGCGCACAAGTGGGGCTCAGAGCGGTGGATGGGGATACCCGCTGAGGCGGGGGGAACGGATTGAATATGATGAGCAACCGCTGGTCCATGCTGTTGTTGGTCTGGACGATCATACTCGGTCTATGGACCCCGCTCGCCCAGGCGGAGCCACTGGACGACTACAACTCGGCGCTGAAGTTCTACGAGCAGAAGCGGTGGGAGTTCGCCGCGACCGGGTTCCAGGAGTTCCTCGACAAGGCCCCGACGCACGCCAAGGCCCCGTTGGCTCAACTCTATCTCGGCCAGTCGCTGACTCACTCGCAAAAGTATGACGCCGCCCGCGCCGTGTTCCGCAAGTTCCTGATCGCCCACCCCCAGCACACGGACGCCCCGCTGGCCGCCTACCGCATCGGCGAGAGCAGCTACTTTCTCAGCGATTTCAAGGCGGCGAGCACGGAGTTGGAGTCGTTCGTCAAGACCTACCCCAACCACGAACTCGCCGTCTGGGGCTGGCAGTATCTGGGCGAGACGCGGCTGCAACTGAAAGACGCCACGGGAGCGGTGCAGGCGTTCGAGGTGGTGCTGAAGCTCAAGACCGATGTCGCCGAACAGATCGAAGCCAAGTTCTATCTGGCCCGCGCGTACGAGTCGCTGCAGCAAGGCGAAAAAGCAGCGGCCCTCTATAAAGAGGTCTCCGCCGCAAACCATCCGCGCGCGGCAGACGCCCTGGTGGGCACAGCGGAGACCGAGTATCAGGCCGGACGCTTTGAGTCGGCCGCGAAGCACTTTGAAGAGCTGACGACCCGCTTCCCCAAACACACCCTGGTTCCGACGGCGGAACTCAACGCCGGGTTTTCCCGGTATCAACTGCATGACTACGTCGGGGCCGAGAGCCACTTCGACCGCGCGACCCAGACGCCCGCCCAGGCGTTGACGGCGATGTTCTGGAAGGGGATGTGTCGCAAGTCCCGCTCGGACTGGGCGGGGGCCATTGAGGTGTTTACGGCTCTGGCCGCCAAGATGCCGCCGAATGAACTGGCCGAGAAGCTGACCTATCACTGGGCCGATTCGGCTCTGCAGGGGAAGCACGTGGCCGAGGCCATTCGCCTGGCGGAAGAGTTCCCGACCAGGTTCAGCAAGAGTGAACTGCTGCCTCAGAACGCACTGCTGCTGGGACGCGCCCTGCTGGCCCGAGGGGATCAAACCCCCGCTGCCGAACTGGCCCCAGCGCAGGCCGACTTCCAGAAGGCGGCGCAGTTGTTCCGGAATGTGATCGCCGTGAAAACTCCCCCGCGCCTCCATTGGCAGGCGCGCATCCAACTCGCCCGTGCGGAGAAACGGCTCAACCATCCCGACCAGGTCATCGAGGCGCTGACCCCACTCGCCGCTGCGATCCACAAGGGCGCAGCGGGCAGTAGCGACTACGCCGACGCCCTGCCGATGTTGGGCGAGGCGCTGCTCAGTGTCGGCCAGGTCGGCGAAGCCGAAAGCGTCCTGACCCAGGCGCTCCAGAGCCTGCCCGCCACTGCCGATCGGCGGCCCACGTGGATGAAGATCGCTGAACTTCGCGCCGTCCAGGGGCACTGGACCGAGATGTTTCAAGCCCTCGACGAACTGGCCAAGCTCGACACGGACAGCAAGCTGCTGGCCCAGTCGGCCTATGACAATGCCGATCGGGCGATCGCGAAGAAGGAGTGGGCGACCGCTCAGAAGCTCCTGGAACGAGTCGTCGGGCTGGGGGAAAGCTCTCCACAGTACGTGACCGCACTGTCGGATCTGGGGACCGTTCAAGCACAGCAGGGGCAGCACGCCCAGGCCGCGGAATCCTATCGCAAGCTGTTGAGTTCGACCACGACCGATCCCGAAGTGTTGTCGACGGCATCCTTCAACCTGGGGTTCTGCCTGGAGCAGGACGCTCAGGACGACCCGACCAAGCTCGCCGCCGCCGCCGCCGCCCTCTCCCAGGGGGCCCAGCGGTTCGCGATCCCGAAGGAGAAGAAACTCCCGGATGCGATCGAGCAAAAGGTCGCACTGCAAGCCAGCAAGTGTGCCAGGCGAGCCGCTGCAATTGACATCAAGCTCAAGCAGATCGATGAGGCCGACAAGCTCTGGCAGTTGACCTACGACCAGATCGAGAAGCTACAACCTGCGGACCAGGAGCGCGAGCGCGGGGACGATTTGCTCTTCGTGTGGGCGGGGAATCAATTGAACGCGGGCAACCCCTCGCGGGCCGATGAGTTGTTTACCAAGTTGTATGAGACATATCCCACCAGCGAGTTCGCCGACGATGCCCGGCTCTACGTGGCGCAGGGACATGACCAGGCCAAGCCGGTCCGGATCAACGAGGCCCGCAAGCTGTACCAGTGGTTGGAAGCCGACGCGACCGCGGCCCCGCAGACGAAGCAGGACGCTCTGCTCAGTTGGATGAACCTCGAGGCCCGCGTCGAGAACTGGGCCGAGAGCCAGCGGATCGCCGAAGTCATGATCAAGTCCTTCGCCAGCAGCCCGGTGGCGTTTGAGGCCCGGTTCCGCCTGGGCGAGGCCCAGGTCCAGCGCGGGGATTATCCCAGCGGAGCGCAGACCTTGACGGCCCTCCGCAGCGATCCGGCGCTGCCCGCCATCGCGTGGAGACCGCAACTGGAACTACTCTGGGCGGAGTCGCAGATCGGCCTCAAGGAGTACGCGGCGGTGCGAACCGCGCTGGCATCATTCATCGCCAGCCAGCCCGACCCGGTCCTGGCGGATCAGGCCCACGAGATTCTGGGCCGAGCCGACCTGCGCGAAGCTCGCTTTGACGAGGCGCGAGTCCACCTGGAAGTGGTCACCAACTCGCCCGCCAGTGCCAAGACCGTACTCGCCGCCAAGGCCCAACTGGCCATCGCCGACTCGTACCTGACCCAGATCAAGTACGACAAAGCCATCCCGGCCTACAACAAGGTCTACGTGAATTATGACCTGCCCGAGTTCCAGGCTCCCGCCCTGTTGCAGATGGCCGCCTGCGACATGGCGATGAAGCAATGGGGCAACGCCAAAATGACGCTCGACACACTCATCAAAGAGTTCCCGCAGTCCCCCCAGGCCAAAACCGCTGCCGAGGATCTGAAGGTCGTGCTGACGCATCTCCCCGCCACGAGTACGCCGTGAGATCCCCTGAGTTTTCGGAAGTCGGATGCCACACGAACGAGCTGGTCTTACCGCTCCAGTTCGTTCGCCGCTAGAATACACGCTCGGAACGGAACTCCTCGCCAGACGTTCAGTCAGGACATGGAATGAAACTCTCGCACTTTCCACAGACACGACCGCCAGTTCACCGTGGCTCACCACGACTCACGCACCTCCGGCAGACCCTCGCCGTGGTCTGCCTCATCGGAGGAGTGTTATTCATGGGCGGCCCCCTCTCTGCCCAAGACACCGCCGTGGAGCCAGTCCCGGTCGAAGCCTCCGAAGCTCCTGCGGCGGCAACACCGGCTGCAAGACCGGCGACGCTCCCCGCCGCTCCCGCTAAGGTGAAGGACGCCAAGGGGAAGGACGAGCGGGTCACCAAGATCTCCACCAACATCCTCCACATGATCGATTCGCTGGGGGGGTGGGTCGTTCCGTTTGCAATGGCCTCGATCATTCTCCTGTGGTTCTCGGTCGACCGGATGGTCGTGCTGCGTCGCGGTCGCGTAATCCCTCGCCCGTTTGTACAGCGGTTCCTGCGTCTGCTGGAAAATGGCGAGTTGGAGAAGGACGAGGCGCTGGAGGTCTGCCAGGAAAACCACAGCCCGATCTCCCAGGTCTTCGCCCACGCCGTCCGCAAATGGGGCAAGTCGGCAGTCGAAGTCGAGCAAGCCGTCATCGATGGCGGCGAGCGACAGGTCACCGAACTCCGCCGAAATCTTCGCATTCTGCTCGGCGTCCATACGATCACGCCCATGCTCGGGTTGCTGGGGACTGTGTGGGGCATGCTCGACTCGTTCAGCCAGATCGCCACAGCCGGAGCGATGGGCCGGACCGACCAGTTGGCCTCCGGGATCGCGCTGGCCCTCGTCGCCACGGTAGCGGGGCTGACAATCTCGATCCCCGCTCTGACCTTGTACATTTATTTCTCCGGCAAGGTCGACTCCCTGGTGTCGGAGATTGATGAACTCTCCCAGCGCGTGGTCCACTGCGTCTCCGCCGAAGGGCTGGTCGCCCGCCTGGGGCTGCCGAAAAAATCGGTGCCGATTTCTCCCAAGTCCGAACCCGAAGCCGCCGCCGCCCGCAAGCGATGACGATCAGCGCGTCCGACAGAACGACAGCGAGCGGGCGGACGTAAGTCCCCCGTGCCAGGACGACGCTGTCCAACAGAACGAAGTTGGGTGGCATCACAGCGCCGGACAGCACGGCGGACTCACGTCCGCCGCTCGCTGTTCCCCTCGCACTACGCACGGTAATCTCAAACCGTCCCGCACTCTTCGCTTTCAGTAAGGCCCGACCATGCCCACCCCCACGCAACAGACCCGCCGCGACTATCTGACCACCCTGGCAGCTTCCACCCTGGCCGGAGCTGCGGCCTGTGCGGCGTCCCCGCTCATCGCAGCTGAGCCAGTGGCCCCAGTCGTGAAGAACGGCCGGATTAAGCAGTCGCTGGTCCATTGGTGCTACTCGTCGGCGTGGAAGGATTTCGATGAGCTGTGCGGGATCGCGGTGAAGCTCGGAATTCCGAGTATCGAGTTGTGCGGTCCAGAGCATTGGCCGACCTTGAAGAAGCACGGGCTGACCTGTGCGATCGCGGGGAGTCACGGCTTCAAGGTGGGGTTCAACAACCCGGACGAGTGGGAGCAGTGCCTCAAAATCCTTAACGAGCGGATCGACCAATGTGCCGAGTTCGGGATCAAGAGCGTCATCACGTTCACCGGCATGGCCAACGGCAAGACCAAAGAGGAGGGGAAGAAGAACTGCGTCGAGGGGCTGAAGAAAGTCGTCGGCCACGCGGAGCAGAAGGGGGTCACGCTCTGCCTGGAAATGCTCAACACCCGCGACGCCTCGCACCCGATGAAAGGCCACCCCGGGTATCAGGGTGACGACATCGACTGGTGCATCGACATCTGCAAACAGGTCGGGTCGAGCCACCTCAAGGTGCTGTTCGACATCTACCACGTGCAGATCATGCACGGCGACGTGATCCGCCGCATCCACCAGTCGAAAGACTACCTCGGCCACATCCACACCGCCGGCAACCCCGGTCGCGGAGAACTCGACACCAAGCAGGAACTCTACTACCCCGCCCTGATGCAGGCCCTGCTCGACATCGGCTACCAAGGCTACGTCGGCCAGGAGTTCATTCCGACCCGCGATGCGTGGGAGGGGTTGAAGGAGGCGGTGGCGCTGTGCGATGTGTGAGGCCACCGGTGATCCACCAAGTGGGAGAAGTGGTGTCGCTGCGTTCGCCAGAACGCGGGATCGTGGCACGACGCTCCGCCGGGTGTCACTGGCGGTCGCTTTGGACCGCCAGTGTTTTCGAGAGTGAACCCTCTCCCTCCATGTTGCTGGTCCCCAACACTGGCGAGTCAAAGCCCTCGCCAGTGGCACCCGGCGGTCGCCGGAAGAGGTTCTTGTCAGAGGAGTCGTCTTTCGGTTAACCTCTGGTGCCGCTGGCCCACCGGTAGGACCGAAGCGGTCCAACCGGTGCTACCCCGCTGCCGCGGGCGTGCTGCTGTTCGATTTGATGCAGTGGACACGATCTCACCGGATACCACTGACACTCGTGGATACCTCACGCAGCCACTAACGAGTCGTAGCTGCCCCTCGCCAAAGGGCGGGTGCGTCAACCAATTCGCCCACGTTCTGGCGAAACGTGGCGACCCAGGAATGTCTCATCTCTGCCCGCGTGAAGTAGACAGGGCCGCCAGTGGCATGCGGCCTCAAGTTCGGTAGGGGAAGTTGCGCATCGGGAATCCCGTCTGGTCTGTCTGAGGCTAGGCTCTGGAGATCAGTTTGATGGCAATTGAGGTCCAATTGATAACACCTGACTGGGGGTGATGGGGGACTGGCGGCTGGTGATTTTGCATAACCAGCTCAGTGTGAGGAGACACGGCAGTTCCGTCCCGTTTTGGTACGGAAAATGCAACAATTGCAAGCTACGAGACAGCGACGAGAACCTCATTCCATTCGGTCTGAGTTGACCGAAACGCCTGCTGTCCCGGGGAGGAACATGTCATGAAACGAATTGTGATGGCTCTGGTGGCGGTGTGTGCGTTGACGGCCTGGGGGACTCAGGCCTCGGCTCAGTGTCGTCGGGGGTTTGCCGGTCCCGCATACGGCGGGTACGGTGGTGGCTATGGTGGATACGGCGGTGGGTACGGTGGCTACGGAGGCGGCTACAGTGGTGGGTACGGCGGCTACAGCGGCGGGAATGGGCAGACGAGTTCCTATTTCGGCAATGGGGGCCACGATTCCCAGCCACACTGGCACGTGACTCAGACCCCCTATGGCCCCTCCACCTGGTACGGGAACGGACCTCATGACTTTGTGCCTCACCAGCACTCCCAGTCGCCGGGGTCATATCAGGGCTACAGCAACACCGGGGCTGGGCCAACGACCAGCTTCTACAATCCGCAGCCCTACTACTTCGCACCGTGGTAGGCAGACCAGCGAGTGGACGCATCGAATTTGAAGAGGCGCGGGGTGGCCCGGGTGGGATCGCTGGGAACCCGATCGGGGCGGCGCTGGCCGGAAGAGGTACTGGCCATGCTTGGCGATCGCGCAATAACCTCTTGTACCAAGGCACACCGGTAGGCTCCAAAGCGAGCCAACCGGTGCTACCCCGCGGAAGGGTTGCTGCGTGGTGCCCCGGCCCCGCGATCCGGCTCCGTCGAGGATGCCGACAACAAACACAGCAAACGCGGAAGCTGACCGCTGCCCGCCAAGCGGTGTTTGGGAACGCTTCTCGTCGGAAGCACGCTCCGCTTCGAAGACTCCGCGTCGCAACTAAACGGGGACGGCGCTCAACGGAGACGGGGCATGGATCGCGGAGTGACAGCGCTGATCCGCTAACTCCCTGGGCGGAAGTCGGCGCGGGAACTGGTGCGGAACTGGACCTGCATGCCGTAGACCTCTTCGAACATGCTGCGGTTTTGTTTGAGGGCGAGTTGCTCGACGGAGAGATCGTCGACATGGGGGATGGAGATTACCAGCGTGTTGGCCTTGCGATGGCATTCCAGTTCGCGAATGCGGCTGGTGCGGGCCGCGTCGAGGGCCAACGCGATCCGCAGAATGGCGGCCATCTTGGCCACGGCCACGCGACCATCCCGGTCGAGCGTGCTGTAATACGGATGCGTCGGCTTGGGGGACGAGCGGCGATGATAGCGGGTGACGAGTCCCACGAGCAGGACATCCGCACTCGAGAGACCGAATAGCTCGCTATTCATAATTAAATACTGGGAGTGTTTATGCAGGCTGCTACTGTTCACAAATGACCCGATTTCATGCAACAGGGCTGCGATGTAGAGCAGGAGTTCGTGGCGTGAATCGAAGCCGTGTTCGCTCTTCAGTTCTCGGAATAACTTCTGGGAGAGTTCGGCCACCTGGACCGCGTGTTCCTCATCAAACTGATATTTGCGGCCCAGTTCCATCGCCGAGCGAACGATCTGCCGCCGGAAGTCCTCGGACCAGACCCCGCCGTCGGCCATCTCTCGCAGCAGCCCGTCTCGCAGATTCGCGGTGCTGACGTGGATCCGTTCGAGATTCAGCAGCCGCGCGAGCTCGAGGTACGTCAACAGCGCCGGTCCCGAGGTCTCCGCCTCCGCAAACGGGATTCCATATTTGCGGACGATCGCGTCCTCGCCCAGATCCAGAAACTCATCCACGAAGCGGGCCAGTTGTTTGACCGTAATAATCCCGAATTGTGTTTGATCCCAGTCTTTTAATATCTTCTTGGCAGCGAACCGGGCGTCGCTCCCCAGAGCGATGAGTTCCACCTTGCGATTTGCGGGGATGTGCGACGGCAGATTCTCCAACTGTCGCTGAATCTCGCTCTCCATAATATCTCGCAGCTTGGCATGCGTGGTCCGCAGCGATTCGAGCGATTCGTGGAGTCGCAGCGACCCGAGGCGAAAGGCGTGCGAGTAGGCCACGTTGCCCGCATCGACATACAGCAACTCCGTGCTGCCGCCGCCGACTTCGGCGATGGCCACGCGGGCATCGTCGAATTCGGAGTGGGCATCGAGCTGCTGTTTGATGCTGCGATAGGTAATGCGGTGGACTTCGGGCTCGTCGATGGTTTCGACGATGAGGCCGGTGGCGATGTACATGCGATCGACGAAGGCGATGCGGTTCGTGGCCTCGCGGACGGCACTGGTGGCCACGACGCGAATCTGGTCGGGTCGGCTGATCTGGTATTCGCCGAGTTTCTTGCGGTAGATCTTCAGAACGCGGACGCAATCCTCGATCGTGGCCCGCGCGATCTCGCCCTTCGTAAAGGTGTCCTTGCCGAGCCGCACTCCCTGGGAGAGGTTCTCTTTGATGAGGACCTGCCGGGCCGGATTGATCTCGGCGATCGCCATGCGGATCGAATTCGTGCCGACATCGATCACCGCAACCGCGCGGTTCGTGCCGGGACGAGAAGTGGGGGAAGGGGGACTCAAGAGGTGATCCAGCAGGGGGGGCAGGGAGA
>JAYTFV010000259.1:0-5770 GCA_043734065.1 Planctomycetota bacterium | reverse complement strand
GATCCCACTCCGCCAGCACAGCAAAATCCGCTCATCGACGCCGTCACAGCCACGCCCGACGAACTCGCCGCTCATGTCTGTGAGGCCGTCCAATGGGCGAGAACTCATCGCGATTTGAATCCCACCAACTCCGTCATCATCTATGCCTGGAACGAGCACGACGAAGGGGGCTGGCTCCAGCCCACGCGCGGTGCCGATGGGAAGGCCGACGACTCCCGTATCCACGCCTTGGGGAAGGCGCTCCGTGCGCTCCAGCCTTTCCGAAACGAAACACCATGAAAACAACCACATTCCTCCTCGCCTCCTTATTTCTGCTGCCATTGGCTAACGGTGCATTCCTATGAGCCATCGGATGCTGAGGTCAAATTCGCCCAAAGTGCGATGGCCGCGTGTCAGCCAGCACCGGCGTACGGTCGCGTCGATCTGGTCAGAGACAACGACGGGAACCTCGCGGTGATGGAACTCGAGTTGATCGAGCCCGAACTCTGGCTGCGAATCCATCCTCCCGCAGCGAATGCATTTGCTGACGTGATTGCTGAAATTGTTCTCGCCTGACCGGCATCTCTGAAACGCGTGGGGCTTGGCTAATTTGCGAGGACTTGTGCGCGGATTCATGATTCTATGCGGTTCTGGGCCAAGAGATGGGCGGTCGCGGACACTAAGATGGAGTTCTTCACATTCACCAAACACAAGAGTCATCTCGTCCCATGAAGATCGCACGCATCTTTGCTCATCGAGTCGATCTGCCGTTGGTCGAAGGCTCGTACAAGTGGTCGGGCGGGAAGTCGGTTTCGGTATTCGACAGCACGATCGTCGGTGTCGAGACGGACTGCGGACGCGTGGGTTACGGCGAGGTCTGTCCGCTGGGGCCGTTCTACCTGCCAGCGTATGCGGAAGGTGTGCGAGCGGGTCTCCGCGAACTGGGACCGCATCTCATCGGCTGTGATCCGCGTGAGCTGTCGAAGCTGAATCATCGGATGGACGCGGCGCTCAAGGGGCATCCTTACGTCAAGTCGGGAATCGACATCGCCTGCTGGGACATTCTGGGGCAAGCGACGGGGTTGCCGGTGTGTGTGCTCATGGGCGGTCGTTTCGGGGAGAGCGTGCGGCTGTATCGAGCCATTTCTCAAGAGTCGCCCGATGAGATGGCGCGGAAGGTGGCCGGTTATCGAGCCGCCGGTTACACCCGTTTTCAACTGAAGGTCGGCGGCGATCCTGACACGGACATCGATCGCATCCGAGCCGTCCGGGCGCTGCTACTGCCTACGGATCGGCTCGTCGCCGACGCCAACACTGGCTGGACTCAGCACGAGGCGCTGCGCGTGGTCCGCGCGGTTCGCGATGTCGATGTCTACATCGAGCAGCCGTGCCTCAGTTACGAAGAGTGCCTCGCCGTCAGGCGGCATACGGATCATCCGTTCGTGCTCGATGAGAATATCGACAGCCTCGACATGCTGTTGCGAGCGAAAGCCGATCTGGCAATGGATGTCGTCAACCTGAAAATCAGCAAGCTCGGCGGCCTGACGAAATCCAAGCAGGTTCGCGACCTGTGCGTTTCGATGGGGATTGCGATGACGCTGGAAGACAGTTGGGGAGGCGACATCACGACAGCGGCGATTGCGCACTTGGCGCACAGCACGCCTGAAGAGTTCCGGTTCACGAGCACGGACTTCAACAGCTACGTCACCGTCAGTACGGCGGCCGGTGCCCCGCAACGTGAGAACGGCTTCATGACCGCCAGCCGCTTGCCGGGGCTGGGTACCGAACCGAAGATGAGCGTACTGGGCAAACGAGTCGTCGATGTCGCGTGATCACGGCACCGTCCACCAGCCAACCCACTTAATGATCCTCGTACTCATACAGCCCTCGCCCCCACGAACGCGAAATCACGAAACTGACGTAGCCAGCCGGAAACACCTCGGGAAGGAAACTCATGAACTCAGACCTCTTCCAGGGCTGTGTCCCCGCACTGCTGACGCCGTGCCAAGCGGATCGCACACCAAATTATCCGGCTCTGGTGAAGAAGGGGCTGGCCCTGATGGCGGCTGGGATGAATGGAGTCGTCTACTGCGGCTCGATGGGAGACTGGCCGCTGCTGACGGATGAGCAACGCCAGGCAGGCGTGCGTCAGTTGGCCGAAGCCGGAGTACCCGTCATCGTCGGGACGGGGGCACAGAACTCCGCGCAAGCGGCCGCTCATGCGGCTCACGCGGAGCGTGTGGGAGCGAAGGGGCTGATGGTCATTCCGCGCGTTCTGTCGCGCGGGACATCTCCGGCGGCTCAGCGAGCCCACTTCGCGCGCGTTCTCGGAGCGGCTCCGAATCTGCCCGCCGTGATCTACAACAGCCCCTACTACGGCTTCGAGACCAAAGCGGATCTGTTCTTCGATCTGCGTCGCGAGTTTCCGAATCTCGTCGGCTTCAAGGAATTCGGCGGTGCCGATGCCCTGAGCTATGCCGCTCAACATATCACCCATGCCGACAGCGATGTCCTGCTGATGGTGGGTGTGGATACCCAAGTGTGTCATGGATTCATTCGCTGCGGGGCCGTGGGCGCGATCACGGGAATCGGAAACTGCCTGCCCCGCGAAGTGCTGCATCTGGTCGGACTGTGCCAGCAAGCTGCAACTGGGGATGTTGAAGCCCGACGGCTGGCCCGCGAGTTGGAGGATGCCCTAGCCGAACTCTCGCACTTTGACGAAGGGCCCGACCTGGTGCTGTACTACAAGTATCTGCTCGTGCTGCTCGGCGACATCGATTACGAGTTGCACTTCAACGAATCGGACCGGCTCTCACCCAGTCAGCAGCACTTCGCCGAAGTGCAATTGAAACTCTTCCAACAGTGGTGGAGCCTCTGGCCGGGAAAGTCGTATCGCCAGTGATCGATCTCAAGGACACCCTTTGAAATTAGCGAGCGAGTCGAATGCCAGGATCACGATGAGGAGCCATCGATCAATGGATGAATCACACCGGCGGGATTCCATGACCTACCGAATTGGCCGGACTCTTGGGGCGGCACTGTTCTTGGCTCTGCTGGTCAAGACGGCTTCAGCCGAACCTGGTGACTTGGCGATCTCCGGCAATCATCCGCTGACGCAGGTTCAGGCGGGGGAGTTGCTGATCTCCGAGCTGCGATGCGCGGCGTGCCACGGGGGTGTTGGGCGGGCGCCTCTACTGGAGAAAGCCGCTCCGGATCTGGCCGAAGCGGGCGCGAGGATTTCGCCGGATTACCTGAAGGGGTATCTGGCCTCTCCATCGTCGGCACATCCCGGAACCACGATGCCGGACGTGCTCGCATCGCGACCGGAGGCGGAACGGGCCGAGATCGCGGAGGCGTTGACTCACTTTCTGATCTCGCAGTCGAAGCAGACCTTTCACCATGAGGCTTCTCTTACGGCGAATCTCCCGGACGGCAAGGAGTTGTTTCACTCCGTCGGCTGTGTGGCCTGCCATGGTCCCAGAGAAGTGGTTCTCGAAACGCCTCCGGTCGAGAAGCGGAACGAAGAGGACGACGAGGACCGGCCAGTCACCCAGAAGAAGACGTTCAAGCCGATCGCCGTCAGCCTCGGACATATCGCCACCAAATACAGTGCGATGTCACTCAGCGAGTTCCTGTTTCAGCCGCTGAAGGTCAGAAGTTCCGGTCGCATGCCGGACATGAAACTGACTCCTGCGGAGTCATTGGCGATTGCCCGATACCTGATCGGAGAGCAGTCACAACAACCCGCAGCTCTTGTCCCTCAAGAATCACTCATCGCGAAGGGCAAGCAGCGCTTCCAGGAGCTGAACTGCGCGGCGTGTCATGCACTCAGTGGTGTTCCGGTAGCTGTTCCGGTGGTATCGTTGAAGAGTGCGGACCTGACCCGCGGCTGCTTATCCAAGGCCAGTGGCCGCAGCCCCGAGTTCCATCTCGCCGACGCACAGGTCGAAGCAATTGTCGCAGCACTCCGGCAAGAGACAAAGCCTGATTCGGACCAAGTTGTGGTTGCCAAAACACTGACTTCGTTCCGCTGCATCGCCTGCCATATTCGCGACGACTTTGGTGGCGTTCCCGAGGAGTACGGTCCGTTCTTTGCCACCAGCGAGTTGAAGATGGGGGACGATGGTCGGATCCCGCCCCCGCTCACGCTGGTCGGGGCCAAGCTGCAACCGGCCTGGCTGAAGAAGGTGCTCTTCGATGGTGAAAGTGTCCGGCCCTATATGGCCACGCGCATGCCGCAATACGGCACGGCCAATCTGGGTCATCTGCCAGAGGTCTTCGCTCGCCTGGATGTGCTGGAGAGTGTGGAGATGAAGATTCCCAGCCCGGAGAGTGACTCCGACAATGATCGCGAGAGAGAACGGACTCTTCGCAAGGCGGGGCAAGAGTTGCTCGGCAACAAAGGTTTGAACTGTATTGCCTGCCACGCCTTCAACGGCAAACCCGCAACGGTCAATCAGGGGATTGACCTGATGACCACATACCAGCGGCTCCAACCGGGATGGTTCAACCGCTTTTGCCGCAACCCGGCAGCCTTCCGTCCACGCATCATCATGCCGACGGCCTGGCCCGACGGAGTGGCCGCGCACAAAACGATCCTGGATGGAAACACCGACCGGCAGATTGAAGCCATCTGGTACTACCTGTCTCTGGGGACATCCGCTGCCGACCCGTCCGGGATCCACAGCGTGAGTACCAAGCTGTCCGTGAGCGATCAGGCCCGAACGTTTCGCGGACGCAGTCGAGTCGCCGGATTTCGAGGGATCGCCGTCGGTTTGCCAGACAGGCTGAACTACGCATTCAACGCGGAGACGGGAACGCTGTCGGCCCTCTGGCGGGGCGACTTTATTGGAGTCAACTGGAATGGTCAGGGGTCCGGCGACTTCAATCCGGCCAGCGAAGCCATCACGATGGCTCAAGATGTTTCATTCGCCCAGTTGGCCGATGAGAACACACCGTGGCCGCTGATGCCAGTCATGACGAAAGAGGCCAAGGTCAACCCGAATCCGCTGTATCCGAAGAACGTGGGCTATCAGTTCGGCGGTTACTTCCTCGGCGAGGCCTCGATCCCGACCTTTATGTATCGCAGCGGGACAATTGAGATCGAGGACCGGTCAGAGGCGACTGGCCCCGCAGAGCAACGTCAGCTCAAGCGTGTGCTGCAGTTCGATTCTCCCGCGCCTCAAACCGTCTGGTTTCGCGTACTCACCGGAGAGATTAACCAGGAGTCCGAAAGAGTCTATCGAAGCGGTCGGTTGCGACTGACGATCCCTGCAACGGATACGAAACTCAGAATTCTCTTTGAAGAACCCAAGCGATCCGAGTTGCTGCTGCGACTGCAACTTCCCCAAGGCCGATCCACTCAGGAGTTGCTGTATGAACCTCTGGAAAAGTAGTCGCCGGCGACTCCTCGGCCTGCTGATTCTCGCCGGGCTGTCTGGGCTACGCACTCTGCGCGCCGAGGAGGTCGGCGACCGATGGGGCACGGAGGAGCGTGAGCGCGAGTTCTATCCGATCGTCAACATTCCACTGCCTCCCGAAACGGTCATCGAGGCCGGGGCGTTCGCGGTGCTGCCGGACCAACGCATGGCGGTCGGGACACGGCATGGCGAGATCTATCTGATTGATGGAGTCGATGCCGCCAAGCCGACCCCTGCGTTTCACCGCTTCGCGACCGGGCTGGATGAGATCTTCGGCCTCGTCTGGAAGGACAACGCCTTCCGCGTCACACAAAGCTGCGAATTGACGCGGGTCAGCGACTCGAACAATGACGGAGTGGCCGACCGTTTTG
>JAYTFV010000258.1:0-5529 GCA_043734065.1 Planctomycetota bacterium | reverse complement strand
AGTCTCGATCTCGCTGGGCGTCGATCCCGATGCGGGGGTTCCGGACAGAGACCCTCGGCGGATGGTCGACCAATTGAGCAGCTTGGTCGAATCGCGGATCGGGGTCTGGTGGCACATTACGGTGCAAGTGGCCCCGGCGGGCGATCCGCTGAGCCGAGGGATGCTGGCCGCGCGAACGGCAGAGTCCTGGAACGTGGCGTTGGAACCGACCTTGACCGAGAAGAAGTTCGCGCTGACTCTTGACCGGGACGGGACCGCGTTTCGCCTCTGTGGCGTGGAGTGGGACCGCGCCTCGCAGTCGGTGACGATGATCCAGCAGCGCACGACCTATGACCGCCGACTGCTGCCGACGCTGGCTGCGGACCTGGTGTTCGAGCTGTTTCGGCCGCTGGTGTCGATCGAAAAAGTGGCGGAGAACAAGGTGGAGCTGAGGATTCGTGGGGGCGAGTATCTTCCGCCCGATGTCAGCCTGACCCCCTACGCGATGGGCGACCATGTGACTGCCTTTTTTCGGCATCTCGGGAAGAACCGGGAACTCAAACGCCTACAGGTTGTCCCGTGGACGATGGTCCGTGTGGAGATGATCGAGCGGGGTTATATGGAAGGCACGATCATCTCGACCTTCAAGGCTCCCTTCGCGGGCAAGAGTCGCCGGGTCGAGATGCTGGGCCTGAAGATTCAGCCGACCTTCGCCGAGACGAAGTTGCAGGTGATCCCGCGTGGCAAGCCCCAGGCTCCAATGGCGGGCTACCGGGTCGAGGTTCTCGACCGTCCGGAAACCAAGGACGACAAGGTGCCCGATCGCCTCACCCTGCGGACTGACCGCAATGGCCTGATTGTCATTCCTGCCGACCCTGCCAAGCCAATTCGCTATGTGACCGTCTACAGCGGAACGGCCCCGCTGGCTCATGCCCCGATCTATCCGGGTCAAGTCTCCCAACTGGTGCTCGAGGCTCCGGACGATGCCCCGCGACTGAATGTCGAGGCGGAGACGGAACTGCTGGAGAGCGAACTGGTCGATCTCGTCGCGCGGCGCGAGGTCATCATGGCCCGGGCGCGGGGGGCCTGCAAGAAGGCCAACTGGGAACTGGTGACCGACCTGGAAAAGCAGGTCGACGCCCTGCCCACGCTGAAGCAGTTCCTGGCCCGCATCGAAGCCCTGCAAAACCAGGCAGTGATCGCGGCCAAGAAGAACAAGGACCGCGCCCAGGAATCCCGGATCATGCGGATGTGCAAAGCCATCACCGACCTGGCCACCCAGCACCTCGACCCGGAAAAGGTCAAGGAGTTTCATATCGAGATGAAAGACGAGAAGAAGACCAAGTAGGCGGATGTCATCCGCGGGAAAGCCCACCGGTTGCAACCGGTGGGCTTCATCTCTCAACCGACCGACTTCCCCTGCACCGCAAACACATCGGCCATGCGGATCATCATCACGCGCTCGATCGAGCCTTCCAACTGGTTCCGGAAGAACCAGTGACCGACCGGGGATTTGGCGAGTTCATACAGCCCCACCACGGCCATCTCTCCGCGGTTCAGCTCGACGTGAAACTTGAATTGGTACAACGGCTCGACCGCCTGCGAGTTCCGCATCAGCCATTCGCGCTCACCGGCCACGGGACGATTCAGGACTTCTCCGTGGTGGATTTCCGGGACGACCTCCAACCGCGCCCAGCCGTCTTCGATCTTGTCCGCTCGGACGTTCAGTACCGCTTTGCCAGCATGCAGGGTCATCGGTCGACTTCCTTCGGGTCCGGGAATGACGATATCGAGACCTTCGGGCAGGGGCATCACATCCAGAATCGCCTGTCCTCCGGTGGGGAAGGCGAACGACTCGTGCAGCGTACGTTCGGAGGAGCCGGAATTGGTCGCCAGGATCAATGACTGCAGCACCACCGGAGGATTCGCCGGAACGGTCCCAAATCGGAAGCCATGTTCGTTGAGATTCCGAATCGTCGCCGGATCGAGCGAGCCGCCCTGGCTGACCGACTTCCACATCGACTCGCCGATGCGCGGATCGCCGACATGCCGGTCGACTCGAAACACATCCAGCCGGATGCCGTCCTTCATCTGCGGAATCGGCTTGAGCAGCTGGGCCGCGACATCGATTTGGGACTTTTGATCGTGATTCGAGAACAACCCCTGACACCCCGGCAACAGCAGCGCACAACCCCAGAGCAGGGCCTCGCGGCGAGTTGACCGAGTGGGGGCCGAAGACGAGTGGATGGCTGGGCCTTTGTCGGGAGGGACGGGGAGAGGGGGAGACAAGGAGACGGGGAGACAGTTCCGAACAGTGTCGTGTATTCTACAAGGTAGCGATTCGGCAATTGCAGCCTGAGAAATGTCACGAATGTCGCTCCAGGTATGGCAGGAACTGCCGGGAGGGTGGAGAGGGGAGGGTTTATGGTTTATGGTTTATCGATGGAGCGGAATTCGAATTTCGAGATTCGAATTTCCTCCTCCCCTCCCTCCTCCTCCCCTCGGCTGCCACCATGCTGATCTTCGACTCCCACCTCGACCTCGCCTGGAATGGCTTGGAGTGGAACCGCAATCTGGAACTTCCCTGCGAGAAGATTCGCGAGTTCGAGAAGCACTTCCCGGAGATCGTGCCCGGGGACTGTACGGTCTCGTTCCCCGAGATGCACAAGGGGCGGATCGGCCTGTGCGTGGCGACGCTGCTGCCGAGGTTGCATCGCAAGCAGAAGGAGCTGACGTTTTACCAGTCGCGCGAGGCGGCCCATGCGATGGCCCTGGGGCAACTGGCGTACTACCGGGCGTTGGTGCGTAAGGGGGTGATGGTCGAGATTTCGGACAAGCAGGCGTTGCAGCGCGAGTACGACCGCTGGCAGTCGGCCATCGCCGCCCAGCCGAATGACGTGAGCGCAGACCCGCCGATCGGGTTCATCCTCAGCATGGAAGGGGCTCCGCCGATCCAGGAACCGGCCCAGGTCCAGCAGTGGTTCGACTGGGGCTTGCGCATTGTCGGACCGGCGCACTACGGCCCGAACGAATACTGCCACGGCACCGGTAGCGTCGGTGGTCTCAGTGCCGACGGGCGGGAGCTGCTCAAGGAAATGGACCGCGTCGGCATGCTGCTTGATGCGACGCACCTTGCGGATCAATCGTTCTGGGAGGCCCTCGACCTCTACCACGGCCCGGTCCTCGCCAGCCACCACAACTGCCGCGCCCTCGTCCCCGGTGATCGACAGCTGACCGATGACCAGATCAAGGCCCTCATTAAACGAGGAGCGGTGATCGGGGCGGCGTTCGACAACTGGATGATCGTCCCCGGCTACAAGAAGTACGTGACCCCCTCGGCGGATGTCCCGCTGTCGAAGATCGTCGACCACATCGACCACATCTGCCAACTGGCCGGAAACGCCAACCACTGCGGCATCGGCACCGACCTCGACGGCGGGTACGGTCGCGAGCAGTCGCCCGGCGACCTCGATACGATCGCCGATGTGATCCACATGCGGGAGACGTTCGAGGATCGCGGCTATACCCCCGACGACATCACGAAGATATTCCACCGGAACTTCGTGGAGTTCTTCCTGCGAGCGTTGAAGTAGGGAGAAGTTTTCAGTCATCAGTGGTCAGTTTTCAGTGAGAAGAAGACCGCCTCAAGCAGGTCGCCTCTGTCGATCAACCATCATCTCCCCTTCTGGCCCTAGGCTCTAGCCCCTAGGCCCTAGGCTTCCGTCATGTCCACTCCCGAACACGTCCTCCTCACCCGCATCCGCCAGGGCGAAGCGGCCGCGTGGCAGCGTCTGATCGACGAGTACGAGGGGCGGTTGCTGGCGTTTGCGACCAGTCGGTTGAAAGACCGGCAACTGGCCGAGGATGTGGTCCAGGAGACGTTCATCGGGTTCCTGACCGCGCTCCCGAACTACGACCCGTCGACGCCGCTGCAGGCATTCCTGTTCTCGATCTGTGCCCACAAGCTGACCGACCGACTCAGACAAACCGGGCGCAGGCCGCTGCTCGTCCCGGTAATTGGCGACGACGGCCAGGAACCCTCCGCCCCCAGCCACCGCGCCCGCCGCGCCAGCAGTATCGCCCGCAGCCGCGAACACCGCGAGACCGAGGAATTGGTGCTGGCCGATTGCCTCCGCAAGCAGATCGCAGCTTGGCGACACAGCGGCGAACTGGAGCGGCTGAAGTGCCTGGAACTGCTGCTCGTGCGCGGTCTGGCCAACAAAGAGGTGGCCGCTCAACTGGGGATCAGCGAACAGGCCGTCGCCAATCACAAGCAGTTTCTCGTTGGGAAACTCCGCGAAGCCGCGAAGGCCGCCCGACTGACGACCGTGGACGAGTCGCTGTGGGGCGTGTGAACATTTCCTCGTTCCCAAGCTCCGCTTGGAAATGAGATCAACCAGCCAACTCCGGCTGATTGATGCGTTCGCCACGCCAGGGGTTCAGAGAAGGTCTCTGAATTCCTCAACGGTCAGACCCGCCTGTCGGATGATCGCCCGCAACGTCCCTGGGCAACTTCCGCATGGTCGGGAACCGTCAAGCGTCGAAATGGGGGAACCTGCTGCCGCAGAATCATGTGGCTACCTCGCTGCCGATCCCACACGTACCCGATCTTGCGCAAGGCGTCGACCGCTCCTCGCCCCGACACGACCGGCAATGCACTCACGGGGACACCTCCACAACCTCTTCGAGAATGGACGGTGGAACCGGTTCACGATGAGCTTGCAGACTCTCCAAATACCCGGTGATCGCTTCCGCGTGCGTCCGAAAAGCAGACCGCGGGAGTCGGGCTGCGACGGGGACGTGACCCCTCCTCACACGCTCCGCTCCCAGATCGCCCATTGGCCGAAATTCTCCTCGACTTCCATCCGCAGGGTGGGCAGCCGGGGCCAGCCTTGTGACGCCAGTTCCGCATCCAATGTGGTGCCGATCCAGCGGGCCATGAGTTCGGCGGTCGTTTGCTCGACGGGGAGCAACACGCACTCCTCGGAGGGGAAGACCCAGCGGCGGTCGCGGTAGCGGACCTCGGTCTCTTTCGGACCGGCGTCGACATGGATTTGCGGGTGCTGGGTCGGGAGCAGCATCCGGTGATCGAGCCGGTCGACGATCTTCTGCATGTTGTCGCGGAGAGCGATGAAGTCGAACACGTACTGGTTTCGATCGAGCGGTCCAGAGACCTCGACTGCCACGCGCCAGTTGTGCCCGTGCAGACGTTCGCAGAGCTGGCCCGCGGGGGTCTCGATGGTGATGAAGTGCCCCGCGCTGAAGACCAGATGGTCCTTCGTCACGCGGACGCGGAATCGCTCTTGGGACATGTCTGACTCTTTCGTAGCCACCTTCGCCAGAAGGTGGGGGGCTTGAACCAGTTTCCAAACAAGCCAGCCAGCCGCCGCAGGGATCCCCGGCAGAGACACTGTCGAGAGCGTTGGCCCACCTTCTGGCGAAGGTGGCTACTCCGCCGCAGCCGAACTTTCACATCATGAGAGCGTCAGTTTGGCGGTTTTGACTTTGGATTTCCAACGGGTGTGGCGGTGGGGTGGGTGGAAGGTCGCG
>JAYTFV010000257.1:0-5956 GCA_043734065.1 Planctomycetota bacterium | reverse complement strand
GCGGCATCGTCCATGGGCTGCTCGCAGCGAAGCACGTCGCCAAGATCGTGAAGAGCAAGTCGATGCTCACCGAGGAGTGCGGACTGAACCCGTATCTCGCCGAGCGTGGCATCGAGGTCGTCGACACCGATCTCGGCGAGTGGATCGTCCAGCTGCGCGGGGAGCCGCCCAGCCACATCGTGATGCCCGCGATCCATACCAAGCGGGAGGAGATCGGCGAGCTGTTCCACAAACACATCGGCACCGAGAAGGGGGCCACCGACCCGGACTATCTGGCGTATGCCGCTCGGCTGGAACTGCGTAAGAAGTTCCTTGGGGCGCAGGCCGGGATCACCGGGGTCAACTTCGCGATCGCGGAGACGGGTGGGATCGTGGTCTGCACGAATGAGGGGAACGCCGACCTCGGCGTGTCGCTGCCGCCGGTGCATATCGCCTGCATGGGGATTGAGAAGCTGATCCCACGAGCGGCGGACCTGGGCGTCTTCTTGAGGCTCCTGGCGCGGTCGGCCACCGGGCAACCGATCACGGCGTACTCCAGCCACTTCCACGGCCCGCGCGATGCAAACTCCGAGATGCACATCGTGCTGGTCGACAACGGACGCAGCGAACTGCTGGCCAGCGACGACTTCCGCCGGTCGCTGAACTGCATCCGCTGCGGGGCCTGCATGAACACCTGCCCCGTCTACCGCCGCAGCGGCGGCCACAGCTACCACTACGTGATCCCCGGCCCGATCGGGTCGATCCTCGCCCCCGCCAAAGACGCGGCCGAACATGCGTCCCTGCCGTTCGCGTGTTCACTCTGCGGCAGTTGCACCGATGTTTGCCCGGTGAAGATCGACCTGCATTTGCAGTTGTATACCTGGCGCAACAAGCTCGCCCTCAAGGGGCTGCTGCCGAAGTCGAAGCAATTGATGATGGTGGCTGCGAAGATCGTGCTGACAAATCTGTGGCTCTACAAGCTGGCCGGTAAGCTGGGGCGGTTCGCCCTGCGGATCACCCCGAAGTTCCTGGTGAACAGCCCGCTGCTCAACATGTGGGGCAAACAACGCGACCTGCCGGACCCACCGAGGAAGAGCTTTCGGGAGTTGTGGCGGGAGCGGAAAGTTTAGCTCTGCTTCACCCAATTACGATTGCCGTTACTTTCCGTAGAGGTTCCGATGAGCAGCCACAACCAATTCCTGCTCTACACCGCACCGAACGGGGCCGTGAAGGTCGACGTGTTCCTCCGGGACGAAACGGTCTGGTTGACGCAGAAGGCGATGGCGGAGCTGTTTGGGGTCAAGGTGCCAGCGGTCAACAAGCACCTGAAGAACATTTTCGAGTCTGGCGAACTGTCACGAGAGGCAACTGTTTCCAAAAAGGAAATAGTTCGCGAGGAAGTGGCCCGCGAGGTGGAGTTCTACAACCTCGACGCCATCATCGCCGTCGGCTACCGCGACAACAGCTACCAGGCCACCCAGTTCCGCATCTGGGCCACGAAGACTCTACGGGAATTCATCCTCAAGTTGGGTAGCACCGGTTGGCTCGCTTTGGAGCCTACCGGTGTGCCTTGGCACAGGAGGTTCGCTGGGATGAGACTCTCGACGACAGAACCTCTTCTGGCTCCGCCACCCCGCGGTTAAACCCCGTCAGCACGATAGCCTCTTTCAACTCGAACCACGTTATGTTGATTCTCAAAGATCGTGACATGGCCGTCTTGGGACACGACGAACACCACGGTCTCCTCCTCATGCGTCACGAATGATAACGCCGATTGGTGTCGTGTTCCTTTGTTTTTCAGAATGTCGTCGTAGCAAACTGGGTAGCCAGCACCGTCGGTAAAAGTCACCTTTGATTCATCCACAGCAACCTTGTTGATGATCGCTCCGAAACCGTGGAGGCTAAAGTCCGTCCCCAAGACAATCGCACCGTCAGTCCCAGCGAGTTGTGCTGTGGCTGCTAAGCACTCTCGTAGAACCATGCCTTCATGGACGAGGGTGATCCCTGGCGATTGCGAAGGCGCAACACGAGTTGTGCCGTAGCCGTCCGCATGAGCCGCTTTCCAGTACCTCACAA
Source organism: Planctomycetota bacterium (assembly GCA_043734065.1). Lineage (GTDB taxonomy): Bacteria > Planctomycetota > Planctomycetia > Planctomycetales > Planctomycetaceae > TH-plancto1. The sequence goes on along the minus strand of JAYTFV010000257.1, from coordinate 3,901 downwards.
CATCGCTCTGAAGACGCCCTGCCTTGACTCGATACTTGTAAGAAATAGTGCTACTTTCAGGCTTATCCGTAATGATGAGTATCCCGCCATGCCCCATCTCTGAGATTCGCCACACAAGCTCAGAAATTACCAGTTGCGTTTTGCTATCCGCAGCAATTTCAGCCACCAGCCTTTTCCGAAATAGTCCGGCAATAGCCGGATTGTCGATTTTGGCGAGCCGCTTCTCGACACCTTCTTCCACCCTTACTTGAAACTCAGCTCCAAGCAAGCTGGCAACTCGGCTATCCATAATAGCGGCCAATCGCTCCAGCACTTTGCTCGTAAGGATAGACTGATATTCCAAAATCACGCCTGCCTTGTAGGTCATCACTCCCTTTTCACAAATCACGTCAATATTGCCAGGTCCACGAATCGCAACCTTGAACGAGGAGAACGGTTTGGCATTTTGCGTGACGAATGTCCCCAAATGGACGGACATGGACGGAATGATGCCCACAATCACAAGTCCACCATCCGCTTCTGCACATCCAAGGCTGCACCAGTCAGTTGCCGTGTGAGCGAGCTTCGCGATGGATACCGGATCAGCGATCACTGGTGGATTGAGACTCGCTATGTGCTTCGGCGAACCTTCACTTCCGCAAGCGTGCAGCGCCACTCTCGGCCATCGTCCTTCGTCGCCGGTCATACTGGCGTAATAGCTCGCCTTGATGATTTTCGAGGCCAACTCATCAGAGAGATTGTATGGGAAGATTCCCATCAAGCGCCTGCTCCATAAGACTCGCATCTTCTCAAGAAGCGTCTTCGTTCGTTCCACGAACTCGTCGATGCTGGCTTCGGCAGACATATTGTTCATCTCCCAAGTTGCTGGCCCGTCCAGGAAATCGCACCCCGCCGTTCGGCTAGGGGCTCCCGGCGGTCGACGGGTGGCGGTACGCCCCCGCCACCCGTCGGAAGATGAAAAAAGGAAAAGAGGAAGAAGGGGAAATGGTTATTGGGTCCTCGATACACGGAACCCTGAGTCGAAGTCGCTCAGGAAGTCGGGACGGTCGCTGAACCGGGCGGCGGAGCGGTTGCCTGCGGCGATTTCGAACCACGAGCCCCCGCGCAGGACATGACGATCTACTGGACTCGTATTCACTGGATCGCGGCCTCCGATGAGCTGCTCGGCATACACATCGAAGCACCACTCCCACGCGTTCCCGTGCATGTCCGACAGACCCCACGCATTCGGTTGCTTCGTCGCCACCGCGTGCGCGTATTGCTCCTTCTTCGCGTTGCCATCCCCTAGATTTCCGCCCCACCACGCATGGTCACTCAGTTTCGATTCATCGTCCCCGAAGCTGTACGCCGTCTGCGTTCCCGCCCGGCAGGCGTATTCCTACTGGGCTTCTGTGGGGAGGGCATACTTCCAACCCGTCGCCAGCCGACCGGCTTTCCGCTCGATCTCCGTCAGCTTCTCGCAGAAGGCTGTGGCACTGTCAGCCTCGATCGTCCCGTCGGAATTCACGCCGTGACTGATGAAGGACGCCGGGAAGTTCGCCCCCTCCCTCACGTACGGCTTCCCGGACCAGGGCTTCGAGGCGGCTCCCATCACGGCGGTCCACTGAGCCTGCGTCACTTCCGTCTGCCCCAGCCAGAAACCCTTCGTCAGCGTCACCAAAGCTGGCTGGCCACCGGCATCCGCCGTATCGTCCTCGTCTTTGGAGCGGCCCGTCTCGCTGGCCGGGCTGCCCATCGTGAACGTGCCCGCCGGGCACCAGACCTGCTTCAGCTTCACGCTACCGGGGAGCGTGATCTCGCGCACTTCGCCGGGTTTGGTGCCGGTGAGGGAATCGGACGTGGGCGCTACAGGTGTGAGCGGCGGGGGAGAATACTGAGTGGGTTCCACCGGCGCTGACATGCCACGCAACCACAGTCCTGTCAGCAGCATGACCAGGGGCAAGACTATGTGCTGCCAGCGCGGACGGGGAGTCGAGTCGGCGTACATCCACTTCCCCACGATGTAGAGCCACTTCCGCATCCTCTTCCCCACGATGTAGGGGATCGTCGACGCGAGACTGGCTGGCGGCACCGGTGGGGCGGACGCGGTCGGTCCAGAGTTGGCGTTCGGCTGTGGCTTTGGATGCGGCTTGGGTTCTGGATGTTTCTCCTGCGGCGGTGACTTCGGTGTTTCGGGCTGACTCTGATCGTATTGATGTCGGCTTTGCTTGTCTGAGAGGACTTCATACGCCTCCCGCACCTGCTTAAAGCGTTCCAAAGCGGCCTTGTCCCCCGGCTTAATGTCGGGGTGATTCTCGCGAGCCAGCTTCTTGTAAGCCTTGCGGATCGCATCTTGAGTCGCCGTTCGCGGGACGCCGAGGATCTGGTAGTAGTCGAGACTGGGCATGGGGAACTGACGTGAGGAGACTGAGTGCGATTGACGTGTACTCCGTGGGAGGAGCGACGTGCCACCCCATCAGCTTTGCTGACTCTGCCGGATTCTACGGGCGAGTGTGAAATCCTTGTAGTGAGGTGCCGGATACCACAGTAACCGTAGTAGTCTGCTCAACGAAGGGCCGCCACTGACAGTCGCTTTGGACCGCCAGTGTGAAACGTGAGTGGCCTGGACACCGGGCCATCGGAAACGTGCCACCACATCACGCCATGATCTCCGGCACCAGCTTCCCGTGAATATCCGTCAACCGAAAATCCCGGCCCTGGAAGCGGTAGGTCAGGCGTTCGTGGTCGAAGCCCAGCAGGTGCAGCAGCGTGGCGTGCAGGTCGTGGACGTGGACCGGTTTCTCAACCGCTTTGAAGCCGAATTCGTCGGTGGCTCCGTGGACGTAGCCGCCGCGCACGCCGCCGCCGGCCAGCCACATGCTGAAGCCGTGATGATTGTGGTCTCGGCCGTTGATCTTGCCGGCGTTCGAGCCGGTCTTGGGCAGTTCGACGGTCGGCGTGCGACCGAACTCGCCACCCCAGATGACCAGCGTTTCTTCGAGCAAGCCGCTTTGTTTGAGGTCGGTCAGCAACGCCCCGATTGCTTGATCGCATTGCTTGGCGAGACGGCGGTGATTGACTTCGATGTCGTCGTGGTTGTCCCACGGCTGGCCTTCTCCGTGCCAGACTTGGACGAAGCGGACGCCGCGTTCGACCAATCGCCGAGCAATCAAAATCTGCCGCGCCTGCGTGCCGGGGCCATAAGCGTCGAGGATGTGCTTCGGCTCGCGGCTGACATCGAACGCCTCTTCCGCGTCGCGCTGCATTCGGAACGACAGCTCAAACGATTGGATGCGGGCTTCGAGTTGCGCGTCCCCCGGCCGCTGCTGCTGATGGCGGCGATTCAACGTTTGCAGCAGATCGAGTTGCCGCCGCTGCTGCGGGATGCTCAACCGATCGTTGCGGATGTTCTCGACCAGCTTTTCGATCTGCGTCGAGTTGGTGTCGATGTACGTTCCTTGATAGACCCCTGGCAGGAAGCCCGCTTGCCAGTTCTGCGATTCCTGAATCGGATAGCCGCCGGGGCACATGGCGATGAAGCCGGGCAGGTCTTGGTTTTCGCTGCCGAGCCCATACGTCATCCACGACCCGAAGCTGGGCCGCACCAGCCGTGCCTCGCCGCAGTTCATCAGCAACAACGACGGCTCGTGATTCGGCACGTCAGCGTGCATCGAGCGAATGACGGCGATGTCGTCGATGTGCTGTGCGGTGTGCTCGAAGAGTTCGCTGACCTCGATCCCCGATTCGCCGTACTTGCGAAATTGAAACGGCGAACGAAACGCGGCTCCGGTCTTTCGCTCGGTGGCGAGATTGAACGGCAACTCTTTTCCGTGGTAGGTGTCGAGCAATGGTTTGGGATCGAACGTATCGACATGCGACGGCCCGCCATTCATGAAGAGATGAATGACTCGCTTGGCCTTCG
>JAYTFV010000256.1:0-2194 GCA_043734065.1 Planctomycetota bacterium | reverse complement strand
GCTCCCTTCGGTCGCGACCCTGGGCTGTGATGTTCCACCCCTTCAGGGTGCAGAGGTCGCCTCGGTGAGGAGTGGTTTCTGGCTGACTGTTGACTGCTGACCCCTTCGGTTGCGGCTGTGCAGCGCGGGGTGTCTCTGGCGACGCAGTTCTGCCATGAACTCGAACGCATCCTGAGAGGTTGTGGCCCCGGAATGATAGGCGTCCGTTCGTCGCTGGAGTTCACCGGCCAGAGCCTCTCCTTCGATGACTTGGGAGTCTGCCAACACTTCTTCGGGGATCAGGCTCTGCTCCAATCGACCGAGCAGGTAGACACGATCCTCGGGCGTCAGTGACAAGGCTTGCTCGGCCACTAATTCTCGGGCAGTCATGCGTTTCTCCTGAAGGATTGGATGCCCCGGATTCGACACGGAACCCATCATTTCTAAGCTCTAATCATGAATCACGGGCAATTGTGATCTGGCGGGGTGGCCCCAGCCAAGAGATTGCAACCCTTGGGCTTTACGGTGCTGGCATCGCTGATGACAACTACGGCAAAATGTGCCCCATTTTGTCGCGTTTGGCGTCCATGTACTTCTCGCGCAGCGGAGCGGCGGGAGCCACGATCGGGACTTGTTCGACGACTTTGAGGTCGAGCCAATGCTCGAACGCTTCGGTCTTCTTGGGGTTGTTGGTCAGGATGCGGACCTTGGTCAGGCCCAGATCCTTGAGGATTTGCAGCCCGACCATGTAGTCCCGCAGGTCGGCCTTGAAGCCCAGGCGGTGGTTGGCCTCGACGGTGTCGAGGCCCTCATCCTGCAACTGATACGCCTTGAGCTTGGCGACCAAGCCGATCCCGCGCCCCTCTTGAGGCAGGTAGACTACGGCTCCGGCCCCCTCCTCGCAGATCATCCGGATTGCCATGTGCAGCTGCTCCCCGCAGTCGCAGCGGAGCGAACCGAGGATGTCGCCGGTGAAGCAGGACGAGTGCATGCGGACCAGTGGGGCCTCGACCTTCGAGAGGTCGCCCCAGACGATGGCCAGCGGTTCCTGCTCCTCATGTTCGACGCGGTAGGCGATGAACTTCGGCGTCCCGTATTCGCCGGTCGGCATGTCGACCTCGACCTCCCGCTGCACCAGCCGTTCGCGCACGCGGCGGAACTGGATGATGTCCGCGATCGAGACGATCGGGATGCCGTGCTGGCGGGACATCTCCTGCAGCTCGTCGAGGTCGGCCATCCCCGAGTTGCGGCTGCTGCAGATTTCGATCAGGCACCCGACCGGGGAGAGGCCCGCCATTTTGAGGAGGTCGACGGTGGCCTCGGTGTGTCCGGCCCGGCGGAGGACTCCGCCCTCTCTCGCTAAGAGTGGGTTCACGTGTCCAGGTCGCACGAAGTCGGCGGACTTGGCATGCAGATTGGCGAGGGCTCGCAGCGTGGCCGTCCGGCTTTGGGCGCTGACTCCGGACCCGGCTTCGCGGTGGTCGACCGGGATCAGAAACGGCGTCTGGTGCGGCGAGGTGTTGGCTTCGGGATCGACGATCGGCGTCAGTTGCAGCCGCTGGGCATACTCGTGGGTCAGCGGGGCACACAGCACGCCCGCCCCCTGCCGCAGCATAAAGTCGACCGTTTCGGGGGTCATCAGTTCGGCGGCAGCGATGAGGTCGCCCTCGTTCTCGCGTTCCTGGGCGTCGAGGACGATGACCAGCTTGCCATGACGCAGGGCCTCAAGGGCGGCTTCGATGTGCTGCATGGAGGCGGGCATGATGGGGGCGGCTTGGTTGAAGAGCGAGAGGGGCGGAGTGGTGGATGAGATTGTATCCGTGAAGGCACGCTCGGACAGTATCGACAGCGAGCGGGGGAACTTAATGTGGTACGACGCTCCGCGTCGTGCCACATTGATCGCGGGCCATGGCAATAGAAGGACGGGCCAATGGGGCCCGTGCTACTTCGGGCGCCGGGTGCCACTGGCGGTCGCTCTGGACCGCCAGTGTCTTGAGGCGTGATACGACCATCAATCGTCCATCCAGTGGCCGGGCATCTCAGCACAGGCGAGTCAAAGCCCTCGTCAGTGGCACCCGGCGCGAGCCAGAACGCGGGCGGCCCGCACTCTGGCGAGTGCGGCTACGGTTTTTTTTTTCGACCGGCAGTCTTACGATGTCGTCGGCCCGGTCGTGGCCTGTTCTGTCACCCAGGGGCGATCCGCCTCGTCCACGGG
>JAYTFV010000255.1:0-4738 GCA_043734065.1 Planctomycetota bacterium | reverse complement strand
CGAGGCAGGGGATGATGCGTTTGGCAAGCATGGGTGGACTCATTGACCGGTGGTGTCGCTTCTTTCAACCACCGGCGAATCTCTCTGACCCCTCCGGGGTCGGACGCATCCCGCACTTGGGCGGTGTGGCTCAGACGGTGCTTTGAACACCAAGGTTGTGTGACTTCGAGAGGTTACAGAGGACACGCTCGCTCTTCAATCCCTCGTGTTCCTTCGTCACCCAGACATTCAACTCGTTGTCTGGGCCACTCCGCCTCCCCTTTGTCACTGGGGAGGCGGAAAACTCCCCGCTTCATTTGCAACTCCCATTGAGCTGGCAGTCGGCTTTCACCTGCGTGAGTTTTTCATATTGAGTCAACTTTTCCCAATAGGGCGCGGCGGGACTGGTGGCCCCCGCGTTGCCGGGTATTGGATCTTCGCTGTAACTCACCTTCGCTTGGCATCCATTGGCGAATCGATCCTTGAATCGGCCCACGGGCCACTGCCGGTTAGCGGGTAACGTCAGACCCGCTTTGTTGTCATTCCGCAGATCATCGTAGCCATGGTGAACTCGGCATCGGTGGGCGGGACACCGGAGTGATCTGCGTTCCATTTGTCCGCCCACGCTTCCCAGGCCTCCTCCCAGCGTATCTGTTGACCATCTTTTCCCGTCGAATGGATGCCGTTGCCTGCAGCGCTGCCGTGGTCTTTGGTCATGAGATACCACCCCCATTTGGCGTCATTCACGTTGATTTTCGTACGGCCCGCGATGGCGTTGTTGGCGATGACCAGGGCCAACGTTTTTGGGGCTGCGGCGTGGGGGATGCCGTGATTCCATTCCCAATTCGAGACGAAACCGCCGCCGGGGAAAATGAACAACGTGGCCCCATCGACATCAAGGTCGCCGGTGTAGATCGTGTTGCTGTAGTCGACACGAATCACATAGTGCTGGCCCGCCTTCAACGGGGTGTCGATCAAGTGAAACGACTGGTTGATGTCGCCCAGATGTTGCCCTTGTCCTTTCTTGGCGTGGACCTTGACGCCGTCGACGGAAACATCGCACCCATCATCGGAAAAGATCGCCATCTTCGCGTCGTTCTGGCACAGGAAGCAGCCCTCGAAAAATTGCGTTTCCTTCTTCTTGCTGGAGTATTTTGTGCCGTTTGCCATTTGGTCGTTTGCGCGCACTCTCGCCTTAGCTTCACTGTCAATCTGTTCGACCACTTTGACCAACAAGTCGGCATGGACAACGCCGACCAACGACTGTACGAGGAGTATAACAAAAAAGACAATCTTCATGGCTGTTTTCCTTTCAAATGCTCTCGTTCCAACTTGCGGACGACTTCTCGATACTGCTCAGACAATCCTGATTCCTCGAATTCAGGCAGAAGCTGGTATGCCCGCACGAAATCACCGAGATTGCAGTACGCATCAAGCATTCTCAAGCGAACCAAGTCGCGCGTGCTGTCCCATTCAGCCAACGCTAACGCGTTTGGGGCGATGAGCAGCGTTTTTTCCCACTTGCCACCCAAGTTGTATGTTGCCAGACACCCTTTGGCGATGTCGAATCGCGACCCTGCATAGCTCGTGTCAGGATTCCCTTTGTCAAGATAGGGTGCTAACCATCCGTCGACAATTCCTTCCGCCAACTCGAAATCCTCTAGATCCTTAGCAGCTCTCTTCGAGAGAGAGTCCGCTAACATGAGTCCATCTGCGGGAGCCAGTTTCGAACCATTCAAGATGACGTATCCGGCGACATGCAAAAGGCCCGCCATCTTCTGATACGCCTTTTGCTTATCACCTTTGACCGAATCAAAATCTTGCAGCATCACGTCCCACGGAAGTTTCTCATCGAGTCGAACTTTCGGCTCGGGCAACTCCCGCGTCTTCAGCCGCTGGCGAAGCAGGTCACGGACCTCCTGTCGCCGCTGCCCAGCCTCCACGGGTGTGTACTCCACCGGATTTTTCATGCGCAGACTCCCAGGTTTCCCAGCTGCGGGCGGAACCGCCAACAGCGGAACCGCCATGATTCCCACCAATAGAATCGCAGCCAATCGCCTTGATGTCGAAGTCATCACACAACCCCTTGCCAGAAGTGATCTCGTGCGATTGTGTCGCTATTCACTTGTCGAACGATGTTCACGAGAGAATCGTGGGCGAAAAGGACCAGAGATCGCTTTGGATGTCTGGGCCGTTCTGACTGCTAACCGACTTCGCGGATGAGCCCCTTGGAGTCTGATATGGAGCGAGTATACTCAGCTGGTTTCCAGACTAAAACCAGCGGCCCCAGTCCAGAGTACGCTGAGTGAAACAGGACTCTTGCCATGATTCAAGTTGCCATGACCGTGGAACAGTTCCTCGACCAGCGGGAAGAAATGCCCGATGGGGGCCAGTGGGCGGAGTTGCATGCCGGGGTGCCGGTGTTTCTGGAGCCGCCCGATGTGGATCACGGGACGGTGGTGCTGAACCTGTCGAAGGCCCTGGCGACGTATTTTCATCAGGCGGACGCGGGGTATGCGTGCTTCGATCACGGTCTGCATGTCGCGCAGCAGCCCGATACGGTGCTGTTCCCCGCGGTGAGTCTGTACCTGACCGGGCCGAGGTTTGCGGAACTGGACAACCCGGTGACGACGACCGCACCCGCGCTGGTGGTGGAGATTCTTTCGACCCCGGATCGCAAGCAGGGGATCGAGTTGCGGCTGGCTCAGTTGCTGCACTGGGGCGTGCCGTCAATCTGGACGATTGATCAGAAAGCGAAGGCCGTGCAGATGTGGGACCGACACGGAGTGCGGTGTCTGGGGACCGCGGATGTGATCGATGATGTCGCGGGATTGCCGGGGTTTCGTGTGTCGGTGGTCGAGTTGTTTGCGGTGCCGGAGTGGGCGAAGTGAGGAGCGAGCTGTCAGCAGTCAGCTTTCAGCAGTCAGCCAATCCTCCCTCTTTGACTCGGCACTCGCCCGCGTCTGTCCTGGCGAACGCAGCTTCTCAGCGGTTTCGGCTTGCCCCAGAACCCTCTGGCTGAAAGCTGACGGCTGATCGCTGACTGCTGCAAAAACGAAAACACCCTCGTGGCGGAAGTCCGTCACGAGGGCATCGTTGATGTCCGGTCCGGCCAGAGGGCCGCTGGGTCAGTCCCCGCAAGGGGTCAGTCCCAGTTCTTGGGGCTCAGGAACCACCACCACTTATCGGTGCGGGTACTGAACCGCAGATTCCAGGTGCCGTCTTTCCACTCCAACGTCGACTGACGCCAGTTGAGCGGCACCTGAGGATACGGGTAGAACGGGCCGATGTACGGGAAGGCACTCGCATCATACTGACCCGGATAGGTCACAGCGGCGTAATTGTCGTACTGAGCGTAGGTCGGCCAGGCGTATTCGGGGACGTTCGGCTGGTTGTACATCATGTGATGGCCCGCCGGGTTGACGCCGCCCTGCGGATGTCCGCCCATGCCGGGGGCACCCATCGACGAGCCGTCCATGCCGGGTCCGCCCATCTGCATCTGGGCTTGCTGCATTTGGGCTTGCTGCATTTGGGCTTGCTGCATCTGCATCCGCTGCATCTGCATCTGTTGAATCTGCTGGGAGTTTTGGCCCATGGCCTGGGGAGGCAGGCCCGGCGGCAACTGGCCTTCGCCGACGGCCAAGCCTCGGGGGTAGCCCGGTTGGCGAGCGTTCTGAGCCGGGGCTGCCGACTGGCCACCGACGGTCAGCTGGTTGACCACCCGCTGGACGCCACCGACGCTCTCGGCCGCCTGCTGAGCCCGCTGCGCTTCGGCGGGATTGGAGACATCCCCGCTGAGAGTACAGGCCCCATTCTTGAAGCGGATTTCGATGTCGTAGCCATTGAGGCCCGCCGAGGCCAACTCATCGGCGACACCCTGGGCGACTTGCTGGTTGGAAGGTGCAGCTTCAGCGGCTGGCTGTGGCTGTGGCTGTGGCTCTTCGTACTGGACCTGCTGAATCGGCATCTGACGGCTGGCAGGCCGGGCCGGAGCAGCGGATTTGGCCGTGGTCAGGCGATTGTTGACCGACTCAATGCCGGGAACTCGGGAGGCGATCTGAGTCGCCTTGGCGAGTTGCTCGGCGCTGGAGATCTGGCCGGTGAGGGTGGCCACGCCATCCACCACGTCGACCTGGATCCCCTTCCCTTTGAGGCCCGCCGCCTTCATCTTGTCGACGACATCATGAGCAATGTCTTCATTGGAATGCGAGGCCGAAGCCTTGGCGGCGGGACGAGCAGCCGTGGGACGAGCGTTCGACTTCAACATTCCGTCAAACGGCCCAGCCAGCACGATGCCGGGGGCTGTTGCGAGCAGTCCCAGGGACAGCACCCATTTCCGTGGCAGAAGCATGAAACTGACTCCTTCAGAGTTCTTTGGTCCAGGGCTTCTTGCCCCAACCGGGAACCGGTGATCTTGACCGTATGACGGTTCGTCATGGATATGATCGGTCGGATTGCTCCGACGACATCAACTATTCTGGTTAATTCGGCTGGGAGGGCTGTTCCGGGGTAGGAAAAAGGGAGATTTCTTCAAGATCGTCATTGACGTGTCGTGCCGACTCACTCCAGAACAGCCACTAAAAGTCGGCGTAACTCTCAATAGCGATATGCGTTACGACAATAAATACCAGTGATGAAACCACTGGGCTTTCGAAATCGACGAAGGACATGGTCCAAAATAACATCCCGATTTGAACTGAGGGATTTGAACAGAAGGGCGCAAAGGCAGCAAAGGGTTCGATTCGACGTTTCTTTGCTG
>JAYTFV010000254.1:0-6379 GCA_043734065.1 Planctomycetota bacterium | reverse complement strand
CGATCTTCAACCCGCGCGGGATCGGGTTCCTGACAGCACTCGGAGCGACGCTGGTCGGAGCCATCCAGTTCAGCCGCAGTGATCCCGACGACACCGAGGGGCGTTCTATCGCCAGTTCGCTGACCATCGCGGTCCCGCTGGTGCTACTCGGCATGTGCCTGACCGAGACGTTCGCGTTTGGCCAAAGGCGTGACTGGCTGTGGGCGACGCAATTGAGCCAGGTCGGAGCCTGGTTCGCGATGTTCTCGGTGGGAACGCTGATCGCCGCGCGGTGGCTGGGGAATTCGGGTTCGCTGACGCTATTGTCGAAATTGTTGTATGTCGGCACGGGTGGGCTGTTGCTGTTGCTAATGGTGACGACGTTTGGCGACATCGTGATGCATGGTCAGACGGTGAAAGCCGAGGCGTACTCGCGAGTGCTGCTCAATCCGCGCGGGCTGTGTCTGCTGGTCGGGGCGATCTCGCTGTTGCTGGGGGTGTATGGTCAGGCGACCTCGGAGAAACGCGACCACAACTTTGTGACGGCGCTGAAGTTGGCGTCGCCGATTGTGCTGCTGGCGCTGTGCCTGCTGGAGTCGTATGCCTATGGCCAGCGGCACGGTTGGATCTGGGCCACGTTCGTGAGTGCCACGGGGATCTGTCTGGCAGGCTTCGCGTCTCTGACGCGGCTGGTCGGGCAGCGGTTCGACATCCAGCGGGGTCCGCTGACGGGACTCTCGCAGGTGTTCTATGTGGGACTGGCTGCTGTGATCGTGGTGCTGTTTCTGGGGACGCTCGGGGACTGGGAATCGCGCGTGCGCGGCACTCTCGATCGGGTCTGGTTGATCCCATTCTTCAACCCGCGCGGGGTCTGTTTCCTGCTGGGAGTCGTCTCAGCGTGGGCCGGGCGAATGCTGGTCGCCGAGGACGAGGAGGCTGAGAATCGCGAGTACCTGATCCCGACGCAGGGTGGCCTGCCACTGGGGCTGTTCGCATACGCCATCGCCTTCCTGATGTTCACGATCGAGGTCTTCGCCTTCGGCAAACAACGCGACTGGGGCACGGCCACGGCGCTGGCCATCACCGGCACCTGGGCTCTGATGGCCATCGCCACGACCGGGGCGGGGCTGATCAAACGGTCGGCACCGATCCGGATTCTGGCCCTCGGACTCTTCGCGCTGACGACGCTCAAGGTGTTCCTGTACGACATCTGGTATCTCGACAAAACGATTCGCTGGGCGGCCTGTATCGGGTTGGGCATCACGCTGTTCGCCACCGGTTTCCTGTACCGGCGGTTCCGCGATCAGCTCAAGGACTGGATCAAGCCGATGTGCCTGCTGCTGGCGGCGACGCTCGCACTGGGGTACGCCACAGTTCGCGCGGAGCAGGCCGAGCCCGACCTCTCGACGCAGTTCACTCACCGCTTCGAACTACAAACGTTTGACCCGAAGTTGGTGAAAGCGGGAGACAACCCGAACTTCGTCCGCATCCCGCTGACGCCGGAAATCTACGACGCCAGCCAGCGGAACCTGGACGATGTGCGACTGCTCAGCGTGGATGACCAGGGCGTCTCGACGCAGATTCCCTACGTCCTGATCTCGCCCACGGATGAGTTCGGCCAGGCCGACCAGAACCTGCCGATCGTCAGTCGACAGGAGATCGCCGACACCACCGAGTGTGTCGTCAGTGCCAATGAGCTCATCGATCCCGTCGAGAGTCTGCGACTCTCCGTGACCTCTCCCGAGCGCGAGTACGTGCGCTCGCTGCGGCTCTACGGGGGCGATCGGTCCGACGGGGCTTGGGAACTTTTCGTCAATGACGGCTATCTGGTCGACCGCACGCACGGCTCGCTGCATCTCACCGAATCCACCATCCCCTGCCCCCGCAGCCGGTTCTGGTACTACCGCATCGTGATCGAAAACGAGGGCCAGGCCCCGCTGGCGATCACCAGCTGCACCGCCCGCATGGTCCGCCGCCGTACCGCCCCGCGCACGAGCTACCCCGTGCAACTCACCAACCATGTTCGCAGCGAGCAGAAGCTCACGCGCATCGACTTCGAACTGGCCGGACCGGTGCCGATCGATCGCTTGGAGTTCGAGATTACCGGGGCCGATGAATACCACCGCCACGCCCAACTCTCCTCCGTGCAGTACACCAGTACCACGCCGATCACCAGCGTCCAGTTGTTCCATCTGGACAAGGTCTCGAAGGGACACACCGCCTCGATCTCGTTTACCCCGCAGCAGTCGAAAAGGCTGCGGCTGGAGATTCAGAACGGGGACGATCAGCCGCTGACAGTGTCATCTGCACGGGCGTTTGGGATCGAGCGATCGCTGGCGGTCCCGGTGAAGTCGCTCAACGCTGCTTGGCACCGCGTGGTGTTGTATGTGGGCGGCCAGGTCGCCGCTCCGAGCTACGACATCGCCCGCATCAGCACCGTGCCCGATGTCGATCGGCTGACGACGCTGGCCTTGTTATCGGGAGAGATGAACCCGACCTATCGCGATGTGTCGCCGAAGGCTCCATGGGCCGAGAACCACCGCACGCTGGTGTGGGCCATGGTTCTGGGAGGCGTGATCGCTCTGTCGGCACTGGCGGTGACACTGCTGAAAGCGGCTGCGGCCTCGCAGGCCTCATTGGCTGCGAGCCAGGACACAGCTCCCCCGGAGTGATGTCGCTGCACTCGCCAGAGTGCGGGCTCCCCGCGTTCTGGCGAACGCAGCTACCCCACTTGTTCAGATTGATGAACCACTGGTCATTCCCACGAGCGCCAGATCTGCTCGCGAACCACATACCCCGCCGCGGGCAGTTCCAAGCGGTCATACGTGGCTGCCGCCCTGTCGTTGTGTTCCTCGACATAGAGCCGGAGTCCGACGACATTGGGTGAGGCTTGGGCCTCTCTTCGCAGGTGTTCGACCAAGCTGCGGAAGACTCCCGTGCGGCGGAAGTCCTCATGGACGTATACGCTTTGCAGCCACCAGATGTCGCCGTTTCGCCAGTCGCTCCACTCGCGGGTGTGCATGATTTGGCCGACGACTTGGCCGTCGACCTCGGCGACGAAGTAGCGGGCCTTGGCGGGGTCGAGCAGCGCGGCCCGCACGCCTCGCGTCAGGATGTCGACAGACAGCGTGATCGCTTCGGACTCGAGCGCCAGGCGGCGGTTGAACTCGACGATCGTGGAGAGGTCATTCAGAGTCGCGGGGCGGATGTGCATGAAACACCTTACTCGACGGATGACGCCGGAACCTCGACTCGACCCACGGGTTCCTGCAAACAGGACGGCACCCGTGCAGATTAGTCCGATTGCACCGGTTCGGCAAAAGAAGCTGCTCGTTTCGATTCCGGGATTCATGATCGAAACTCCGCGAGAAATCCCTTCTCATTCTCCGCAGACTGCCAATGGGCGAGGGCGATATCTCTCTCAGTCAACTGCTCCGCCCCTTCGGCCAGGCAGGTCCGAGTGTCTCGCGGACAACTGATGCAGACGACCAATACTCGCTGGCAATTTCTCTCACCCGGAACGCCATGGGCGTTCCCGTTCTCTCTGGAGGTTTCGACGTGGAACACTCAAGCAACGCTCTCCGAGACGATGGATCGTCACGTACTCTGACCCCGGGATGGAAATCGATTCACTGGCCGACTCTCGCCGGCGGCGCGATGATTGGCATTGTCATGATGCAGCTCCTGATCGCCCGGCCGCTGACCCAGCGGATCGATGCGATGCAGCAGCAGATGAGCGCGGTGGACAGCCACCTCGTGGAACTCACCGGGTCACGAGACGATGTGCAGCGCACCAATGACTTGCTCAGCGGACTCCGGGCCCAGCACGACCAGTTCGTCGCGGCCCAACAGACGGTGCTGCGTCTGAAGAATCTCCAGCAGGAGATCGAGACCGAAGCGGGCCAGGTCGGCAGCTCGATGGAGACCCTGCAACAGCTTGCTCAGTTGCAGCACACTCTGAACAGCACGCGGACCGACTTCGAATCGGCCTCGACCTCCCTCGAAACGGTGGTGGCTCTCGCGGGCCGCGTGCGTGACCTCGGTGAAACAGTGCCCGCTCAGACCGCGACGCTCGACACCGCGAAGACCGCTGTGGTCCACTTCGGTCAGTTCGCGAACCAGACGATTGAGCAAGGCAAGACCATCCAGCCCGCCACCGCCGCCCTGGGCCAGCTCGCTCAAGTTCGCGACCAGGCCATCTCCACCGGCCAGAAGACCGACACCGCCCTGCAAGCGATCTCCGGCCTCGCCACCGTCACCCAGGCCGCCGTCTCTGCGGGCGAGAAGACTGATGTCGCCGTCGCCTCGATTCAGGGACTCGGCGACCTCCAGTCTGCGGTGATCGCTCAGCTCGACCAGACCACCCAGGCCCGCGCCCAGTTGGCCGAGATGGCCACCGTGCAGCAGTCGCTAATCGACCAGGACGCCACGACCGCTTCGGCGGGGCATGCGGTCACTGCTCTGACGAACCTCAAGGCCCAGATCGCCGATGGCGTCCCCGGCATCGAGATGGCCCAGACCAACGCCAACCAACTCGTGGTCCTCAACCAGACCCTCAACACGCAGACCCAGGTCGACGCCGCGCAGAAGAACCTGACCGGGCTGATCCAGATCGAGCAGTCGCTGGCCGGACAATCGCAGCAGATCGTCGATAGCGTCGAGAGCCTGCAACTGCTGATCGGCCTGCAAGGCGAGTTCAACGACCAGATGGCGAAGCTCGAAGAGATTCAGCGCGGGTTCACCGAACTCCTGCTGATGGAGAGTGCCATCGGTCGGGCCGTGAAGATGGTCCAGCCACTGGCCGAACTCGGCAACCTGCGTCGCAACAATGAGCCAGAAATCCGGGCTGCGGCTCGCGAGATCATCAACCGCCGCGAGCTGCGGATGGTCGAGGAGAACTCGAAGTACAAAGGCTCGACCGGCGAATACAACCCGCCCGACCGCCCCATGCCAACCCCGCCCGCCGACCTCGATTGAGATCTCTGGGTGCCACTGGCGAGGGCTTTGACTCGCCAGTGCGCAGATGCCCGACAGCTGGGTGGACAGTTCCTGGTTGTCAACACTGGCGGTCCAAAGCCACCGCCAGTGTCACCCGGCGTTTCGTCTACACGAAAGATCGAGCCTGCGGTACAATTCGGATGTGACGCATCACGAGAACTCCGCCATGAAAAAGATCCAGTTCCCCGACGAGTGTCTGACCAGCCAGTTGCAATTGGCACGAGGTCAAATCGACCTCTTTATTGGGGACTATCAGCGAGTGGGTTACATTGTCTCGGCCCACGTAACTCCTGAGAGTTCAGGGGAGTCGGTCGACGAATTGCACCTGGACGATGGTTGTCGTCTGGAGGAAACCCTCCGAGATTGGGGCGGGCTGGAAGAGCCGACTGACTTCGTGACTCGGGATGGCCAGACAATCGGCTTTTTTATCCCGGAACGACAACTGGAACAGGACCATTACGAGCGATTTGACCAGACCATTCGACCGGAGAAGCTGAGATCGTATGAGCTTGAACCTTGGGAAGGCCAGTCGTTGACTGATCTCTTGAATGGCTGTGAATGGCCTGCGGGATAGTTGATCTCCGGTGATCCGAGACAAGGAAGCGGGACTGTATACAAAGTCATCTGGGCCAAGGGGGCGGAACTGTCCCTGCAGAACTACTACTTGGATGTTCGAGGAGGTCCAGTGCTGTCACTCGCCGCGCTCGACAAACTCAAACTCTTTGAACTGGCTGCGATTTCGCAGTCTCTACGAACGATCAATCGTTTGTTAAGTATGAACCCACTGGCTATGGGGCAGCCCTCCACGGTGCTTGGCTTTCGAAAAATCACCATCGGCCCCATGACCGCAGGCTACCGCACGGACATGGAAAAACAGTGGGGCCAGGTCTGCGTTCTGCATTACTTTCGAAGACGAAACTGAGCGAGACAACCTCGACCTCAGGAGAGTTCACTCTGGGATTCGGCCAGCACCCGCTCCAGCACGCCTTGCAACTGACTGGCCGCTTGTCCGCGAGACAGAACAGCTGCGAAGCCTGCGTTCTGGGCGGCTTGCAACCGCTCGGTGGCGACATGCGGGGCATAAGCCACGATGAGGGGGCGACCGGTGGTGCGAGTCAACTCGCCGAGGGCGGTCAGGTCGAGGTCAGCGGCCTCCAGGTCGAGGACCAGCAGATCGACCGGTTGGGTCGCTAGGCGGTCCAGCAGCCCGCGTCCGGAGAGTGCCCGGCTGACCTGGCCGCAGACCGCTCCCAGGGCATTGAGAACCGGGACACCGAGCATGAGGTCGCCGCTCACGAACAGACCTTGGAGCGGGGCGAACTCGGGCATGGGGGCGACTCTAGACGACATGCTGAATCAGCAAAAAACAACAGGCGAGCCGGGCGGCGTCAGCCCCCGGACT
>JAYTFV010000253.1:0-2286 GCA_043734065.1 Planctomycetota bacterium | reverse complement strand
GCCGTCACTCGACTCCGCCAGAGAGAGGTGTTCCCAGGGCTGCGCCCTGGGCTATCGAGTCCAGCCCCTTCGGGGCGAGAATCCCAGGGGATTTTGCGTAGGATGGCGACCGCACTCCTTCGGAAGTCTTTCCCCGTCAGCCCGCGTTCTGGCGAACGCGGCGACTGCCGTGCATTGGCGAGTCGGACGCCAAACGAATACGCTCCGTCTCGCGGTCCCCCTCTGTCTGACTGCTGACTACTGATCGCTGAAAGCTCACCCCCTCATGCTGCAACCGCTGTCTTCGCCGTCTACTGCCATTCATTCGGAAACCCTGCCGAACGGGCTGACCGTGATCGTCGAGGAGATGCCCGATGTCCGCTCGGCCTCGTTCGCCCTCCTCGTTCCGGCAGGCAGCCTCTACGAGCCGCAGGGTGCCAACGGCACAGCTGCGGCCCTCGCGGACTGGATTACGCGTGGAGCCGGAAAGCGTCCGAATCGGGAGTTGTCGTCGGCCCTCGATCGACTGGGAGTGCAGCGGGACGAGCAGGTGGGGTGGAACTTTCTGACGCTCACGGGGGCCACGCTGGCGGAGAATCTGGCCCCGACGCTTGATATCTATCGAGATATTGTGCTGGCCCCGAGTTTCGAGGAAGACCTGTTCGAGCCAGTGCTGACCGGCGTGGAGCAATCGCTCCTGGCCCAGGAAGATGACCTGCAGCGCAAGGCGTTCGTCGAACTCCGCAAACGCTGCTACGACATGCCGTGGGGTCGACCCAGCGATGGGACGATCGAGGAGTTGGAGGCCATCACCTCGGAGGGGGTCCGCGATCACTTCCGCCGCTGCGTCGTGCCGCAGGGGTCGATCCTCGGCGTCGCGGGCAATGTGAATGCCCAGGCCGTCATCGAGCAAATCAAGCAGTTGCTGGCCGACTGGAAAGGCTCCGCCCCGCCGATTCCGCAGGCCACTCCCGCCCCCGGCGGCAGCCTGCACATCCCGCACGAGTCGACGCAGACGCACATCGCGCTGGCCTACCCGGCGGTCTCAGCCAGCGATCCCGACTACTACGCTGCCTGGGCCGCGTCCAGCATTCTCGGCGGCGGCAGCAGTTCGCGACTATTTACCGAGGTGCGGGAGAATCGCGGGCTGTGCTACACCGTTTACGCAAGCCTCAATACCCTCAAGACCGAGGGGCGGGTCATCGTCTATGCGGGGACGACAGCGGAGCGGGCACAAGCCACCTGGGATGTGACGCTGAAGGAACTCCGCAATCTGTCCAGCTCCATCTCGATCGATGAGCTGGAACGCTGCAAGGTGCGGGCCAAGAGTTCGCTCATCATGCAGCAGGAGTCGACCGCCTCGCGCGCTGCCGGGCTGGCCCGCGACTGGTTCCATCTGGGCCGGGTGACGACCCTCGATGAGATCCGGCAGTTGGTCGAGTCGCTCACCGTGCCGCAGGTCATCGAGTACGCCCGCACGCATGGCCCCGATCCGCTGACCTCGGTCACGATCGGTGCGGAACCGCTTCACGGTTAAGGGCCTGGTCCACTGCCACTTCCCGACTTTGCGGAGAGACGATCATTCCTCTCAGGGGGCATGAGTCGGAAGTCGACAGCGACTGAAAGGAGCCAGCGAATCCGAACCGCTGTCCATTGGCTGGCTCCTGAAATGCGATGTCAATTTCCACTGCCAAAGTCATCGCTGTCCCGGAGATCGGGAAGTCGTTCAGGACCATGTCCTCATTCCAAGGTTCGGCATTTTTCCAGCACGAGCAGCCGACCACTGTCCCGATGTTCGACGCGGGTCATGAATTGCCGCATCAGAAACAGTCCTCGTCCGCTGGCCTTGTCGAGGTTCTCTTCCGCCAGCGGGTCGGGCACCTCGGCGGGGTGAAAACCAGCCCCCTGGTCCTCGATCTCGATATAGATATGCGTGTCGTGGACCTCGCAGAACACACGCACCATCTTGGAGGGATCGCGCTGGTTCCCGTGCTTGATGGCGTTCATCAGCCCCTCCTCCAGGGAGAGCCGCACGCCAAACAGATCGCGAGGCGGGTACTGGCGTTCCTTTAACCAGTCCACGATTTGAGACTGCACCAGCAGAGCCTCTGCCGGATCACTCGCAAATCGCACATGCAGCCGAACCGCGTCAGTCATTGACGTCTCTCGACAACTAAATGCCTGCCAGGGCGGCTGCCTGATCATCCTTGATGTCAAACAGCTTGTTGAGCTTAGTGATGGCGAAGACTTCATAGATGTCCGGCCGGATCGAACACAGCCGCAGCTTGCCGCCCGCCGTCTTCACCT
>JAYTFV010000252.1:0-2687 GCA_043734065.1 Planctomycetota bacterium | reverse complement strand
ACCAGGATACCCTCCGCCCGCGACATTCCCATCGCATCAGTTGCGGCTCATCGAACAGGCTCTCATAATCGGGGCTTGGAGTCTCTCGGCCCCCCTCTGATGAACGGAATTTCGATGCGAATCAGCCTTGTGCTTGCGGTTGCGGTTCTCGGTGGGATGCTTTCCGGCGTTGCGATGGCGGGCGACAACTGGCCTTGTTTCCGAGGCCCCACCGCCGATGGGAAGTCCGATTCCACCGGCCTCCCGACCACCTGGAGCGAGACCGAGAACATTGCCTGGAAGACCCCGCTGCCCGGTCGGGCGTGGTCTTCTCCGGTCATTTGGGGCAAACAGATCTGGCTGACCAATGCCACTGAAGACGGCAAGGCTCTGTCGGCTCTGTGTCTCGACCGCGACTCCGGCAAGATCCTCCACGACTTTCTCGTGTTCAATGTCGAGAAGTCGCAGGTGATGCACAAGTTCAACAGCTATGCCTCGCCGACGCCGGTGATCGAGGAGGGGCGGGTCTACCTCAGTTGGGGGAGCTACGGCATCGCCTGTGTCGATACGGCGACGGCGAAGATTCTGTGGGAGCGGCGCGACCTGCTGTGTGAGCATTACCGCGGGCCGGGTTCGTCGCCGATCCTGCATGGCGACCTGCTGATCCAGCACTACGACGGCTTCGATTTTCAGTACGTCGTGGCCCTCAACAAGCACACTGGCAAGAACGTCTGGAAGACCGACCGACCCACCGACTTCGGCACCACCGATGGGGACGTGAAGAAGGCGTTCGGCACACCGATCGTCATCACGATCAACGGTCGCGAGCAGCTCATCAGCCCGACCTCGAAAGGGATTTTCGGTTACGACGTGAAGACCGGCGAGGAGATCTGGCGGGTCACTTTTGACCCATTCTCGACAGCTGCGCGTCCGCTGTACCACGATGGGGTGTTGATCTTCAGCGCGGGTTTCGGCAAGGGCGTGGTCATGGCCGTGAAGGCCGATGGGCAAGGGGACGTGACCAAGACCCACGTCCTGTGGAGCGTCGACAAAGCGATGCCGTCCAAGCCCTCGCCGCTGCTGGTCGACGGGCTGGTTTACTCGATCCAGGACCAGGGGGTGGCGACCTGCCTCGACGAGAAGACCGGCGAGGTGGTCTGGACCGGTCGCCTCGGCGGCAACTACTCCGCCTCGCCGATCTACGCCGATGGGAAGCTGTACTTCTTCAGCGAAGAGGGGAAGGGGTCGGTCGTGGCCCCCGGTCGCGAGTTCAAGTTGCTGGCCGAGAACAGCCTGCCGGACGGGTTCCTGGCCTCACCGGCCGTGGCCGGGAAGGCGCTGTATCTGCGGACACGGACGGCGCTGTACCGGGTCGAGGCCAAGTAGCCACGTTCGCCAGAACGTGGGCGAGTTGTCTCGACGTTTGCGATCAGGAGAGATTTCCACAAGGTCCACCGCTTCCGTGAGGGCTTGTCCTAGTCGGTCACTACAGTCAATTCCGAGAATTCTCAGGTAGAAAACATGGCACGTCCGACCGAAAACGAGACTTGGGTCATCGACACTGGTGACAAGGTGATCCGGAACAAGGCCCGTGTGGGCATCGAGTGCATTACACCTTGGGAGAGACTGGTTTACTGCCTTTGGGTTGCCGATTATGGGATGCGGAATGCTGGCGACCTTGACACGGCAGCCGACTGGTATGCTGATTTCCAAACTGACGCGGTGAGACTCGCTGCCGAATTGTCACTTCGTCAAACGCAGGAGGCATTCTCACTACCATCGCGTGATCTTGAACGCCAGTATTTTGATCGATTTGAGTCGATTTGCGATGAAATCAGGGCTTCCGAAACGCGGGCTACTGGGAATGTGTAGCGTTTTTCTTGTTCTGTTGGTTGGGTGGCGAGCCGGGGTCAGGAACTTCACCCACACTATGGAAACCGCCTCTCGGGAACGCTATTCTCCGCCCGGATTCTGAGACATTGGACGGGTTCGTGGATCAACTCCTGAGCAGGTGTGCAGCGTCACATCGGAGTTCGACCGCGTGGCGTTGTGGCCGTATGCTGCACCGGGTTTGCCGCTCCTGCTCTCGCACACATCGTTTGAGGACTCTCTCATGAGCATGGCGATCGCCTATGTCAAGGCCCGGCAGATTCTGGACAGCCGTGGCAACCCCACCGTCGAAGTCGATGTCGAACTCGAAGACGGCACGATTGGCCGGGCGGCCGTTCCCAGCGGTGCCAGCACCGGGGCGCACGAAGCCTGCGAACTTCGCGACGGCGACAAGAGCAAATACCTCGGCAAGGGGGTTTTGAAGGCCGTCCACAACGTCAATGAAGAGCTGGCCGACCTCCTCGAAGGGACCGATGCGTTCGACCAAGCGACCGTCGACAAGGCGATGATCGAGTGCGACGGCACCCCCAACAAGTCCCGCCTCGGAGCCAACGCCCTTCTCGGCGTCTCGATGGCCGTCGCCCACGCAGCCGCTCAGGTCAGCGGCCAGCCGCTGTTCCGCTATGTCGGCGGTGTCGGGGCGAATCGTCTGCCCGCGCCGATGATGAACATCATCAACGGAGGGGCTCATGCCAACAACGGCATCGACCTGCAAGAGTTCATGATCATGCCGCTGGGGTTTGACACCTTCAGCGATGCCCTGCGCGCGGGGTGCGAGGTGTTTCACTCGCTCAAGAAAGTCCTGCACGACAAGCATC
>JAYTFV010000251.1:0-5929 GCA_043734065.1 Planctomycetota bacterium | reverse complement strand
CCCGACTCCCGACTCCCCGCTCCCGACTCCCGACTCCCGACTCCCGACTCTCCTTGCCCCATGACGTTCTTTTCGCGATTGCCCAGTAAGCTCATCCGGCAGACCCAAGGGTATGCCGGGCTGTGGCTGCTCGCGCTGTTGCTCTGGCGTCTAGGGGACTGGCTGCCCGCGTGGCTGCTGTCGATCGCGTTTCTGCCGTCGCTGCCGCTGGGAGTCCTCTGGCTGCAGCGGCTGCGAGCGGACAGCGACGGCGAACCGATCACGCGCTCGCTCGTGCTGACGGGGCTCTATCCGTTCTGGTGGCAACTGGCGGTGTTTCTGTCGGAGTTCGCCGGGTTGTACGAACTGCGTTCGGGGTTCACGACACTCGGGACCGGTGGCCTGTTCCTGATCGGACTGGCGTGGCTCGTCTGGTGGCTGGAGAGGTCGACCCAGCGCATCGAGCAGGCTCGTCTGGAAGAGGTTCTGAAAGACGGCACACTGCTCGTCCATCCGTCCACAGCGACCGCCGCACAGGAGCGGAACACGCGTCGAGTCCGAATCTGGAATCCCCTCGATCCGCAGGCCTGGTACTACGGCCAGGACAATCGCAAGCTGAAGCAGTCGATGGCGGCGATGTCCACGTACGGACTGGCGTTCTGGCTCACGGTCATGATCCTCTCGCAGATCGGCGGTTGCCAGCGCCTCTACGAAATGCCCGCCGGAGGAGGACAGCAGAAGACCATCGCCCAGACGATCAAGATTCAAAAGGTGATCCGCAAGAAGTACATCGTCAACCCCTACAGCTCCATCAAGTTCAACGTGCCTCCCATTGATGAGGTGAAGCTGCAACTGCAGGAGGCGACCGCGCACCAGTATGTCGTCGGCTATGGGGAAGGGACCGGGGCGGGTTTCGCCGGCGGCACGCAACGCGGCAAGGTGCGACTGATCCGTCTAGAGTACGATGGCGGCGATTGGAACCTGAACTTCGGCATCGGCGGCGACAACAACATGCTGATGGAGTACGGCATCCTCACCCAGCAGAAGGTCGGAGACAACACGGAGTCGATTCGGATTTCCAACCTGTCGAGCTTCCCCCGCGACAAGAGTCCTCCACTGGTGTTCCTGACGGGGCAGGGGAGCCTGTCGGTCTCCAACAACGAGGTCAAAGTTCTTCGCGAGTATCTGATCGACAAGCACGGTCTGTTGTTCGCATCGAGCGGCAGCCAGCATTTTCACAATCAGTTTGTGGCGCTCATGAACCGCGTCCTGCCCGATGTTCGGGCAGTTCCGGTGCCGCTGGATGATTCGATCCACCGCGTCCCGTTCGCCATTCCGTCGATCCCGTATGTCGTGCCGCACGGTGGCAAGGAGCCGCTGGGCTGGTCGGCTGACGGACGCTGGCTGGTCTATTACCATCCGGGGGATATCAGCGACGCCTGGGCCGACGGACACTCGGGCGTTTCGTCCGACATCTACAACGGCTGCTACCAGTTGGGGGCCAATGTGATCAACTACGGCCATGTCGAGTACTCGAAGTGGTTGCAGGCCCGAGGGAAGAGCAAATGAGACACCGCGAACTCTGTGGCTGGTCGCCGGGCAGCCAGGTCCGACTGTTGGTCTGCCTGTGCTGGGGCCTGTGCGGCCTGATCTCTGGTCCGGCATCCGCCGACGAACTCGATGAATTGCCCCTCGATGGCTGGAAGCAACTGCGCGAAGTCGAACGCTACCAACTGCAAATTGCCGAGAAGTATTGGCGCGAGCAGAGCTGGATGACCGCAGCAGCCGAGTACGAAAAGTTCATGGAGCTGTATGAGAAGAGCAGCGGGGCCCCGTTCGCGCAACTCAAGTGGAGCTTGGCGCAGGTGAAGTTGAAGAATCAGAACACGGCGATCAAAGAGGGCTTTCAGACGGTGATTGACTACTGGCCCGAATCGCAGCAGGCGATTGCGGCGGCGTACTATATCGGTCGCACGCAGAAGGAAATCGGCCGCACGCGGGAGGCCAAGGCGGCATTGAAGAACATCGTGGCCAAACACCCTCAGCATCTCGTGGCGGTGTATGCGTTGAACGAACTGATCGATCTGGCGACCCTCGAAAACGATGTCCCGGCGAAGGTGGAACACTGGAAGAAACTGACGTTCGATCTGAAGCGAACGCCGGATTCCAACGCGACGTGCGTGCGGGCCTCACAGCAACTGGCTCTGCATTTGTTCCATGAAGGGGCCTTTGAGGAAGGGGTTAAAGCGCTGGCCACGACTTACACCCCGGTGCAGTTGCCCTACCAGGTGCATGCGTATGTCCGCAGCCCCCTCTCCGAACTGGTGGCTCAGGCCGATTCGAAGGCTAAGGGGGAAACGCTGGCCAATCAGGCCATCGCCTGGCTCAAGCAGTCGTCTCCGACCGATCAGTCGACCCCGGAAGCGAAGCAGGTGGCTCGGCAGATTCTGTTCGGGGTCGCGGACCTGACGGCGCTCGCTCAGCGCGACGACCAGGTTCCGGCGGCTTACGACGCGATCGTGAAAGCCTTCACCACGGACGATGAGGCCCTGGGCGCACTCGCGACGTGGTACAAGTCGAAAATGAATTACGACAAGGCCCGCGAGACCTACCGCCGTTACGCGGACAAGCACGACGGCCTCGGGCAGGTCGGCTACAGCTATCGCGAACAGCAGAACTGGCCCCTGGCGACCCAGTCGTATCAGCAACTGCTCGGCCAGGATGCCGAACACAAAGTCCGCTGGAAGCCCGAACTCGCTGCGACGTATCGCGGGGCTCACCAGTGGCCCGACGCCATTGCGGTCTACGAGGAACTCGTGAAGGACGACCTCGCGAATGCGGGCCGCTGGCGCTGGGAGGTGGCCTGCACTCACCGAGACGCTGGACAACTCAAGGAGGCCATCGGGCACTTCCGCCAGTGCGAGAACTTCCCGGAGAACTACAAGCAAATGGCTTGGTGCCATCGCCAACTCAAACAGCCGAACGAGGCCATCACCCTCTACGGTCAAATCACCACTGACAAAGCCTCCGCCCCGTGGGCACTCCTGCAGATCGCCTACACGCGAGAAGAGGCGGGGCAGACCGAGACCGCCATCCAGGCATTCCAGCAGGTGTGCAAGAAATACCCCAAGGACTCCCACGCGAGTACCGCTCATGCTCACTTGCAGCAGAAGTACAAAATCAGCGTCACCCTCGGCGGTGCCAACGAGGAGTGACCGACTTTGCCGCCGTGACACCCAGCGCGAACGCAGTCGGGAGTCGGGGGTCGGGAGCCAGAGGGCGAGTCTCCCCTCTGGCCATCAGCCATCAGCCATCTGCCATCAGCCATCTGCCATCAGCCATCTGCCATCTGCCATCTGCCATCAGCCATCAGCCATCAGCCATCTGCCATCAGCCATCAGCCATCTGCCCTCAGCCATCAGCCCTCAGCCATCTGCCATCTGCCATCTGCCATCTGCCATCAGCCATCTTCCAGCCTTCTGGGGGGTGAGTCGTATGCTGAGAGTGGCTCAACCGCATTACGGTTTGGCGGGAGCGGGCTTCTGTCGTCCCTGTCGGGGCGGATCGGCGATGTCTCACTGATGAGAGAGCCCCCGTGGCCGGAGTCGCTGGCGGGACAGGGCCGCGTTAGAATGCCCGATTCTCCGTTTTTCCCTCCACAGCGGTGAACCGTCCTTCGGGCGAATCCGTTTCGAGGAGACCAGCTGGCTGCGTCCACACTCAACCGTGGTGACGCGCAGCCACTCCCAGAGTAGGTCCGATGGAACAGCAGCAGCAATCCCCTTTCGACCGTGGTCAGATCACCAAGATGCTGATTCTCGGTGCCGTGTTGATGTTCTGGATGCCGCTGGCACCGAGGCTGTTTCCCGGGTTGTTTGGGGTCAAGCCACCGGCGGCGAAGGCACCAGTCGTCAAAGACGCCGGGGAGAAGCCGCAGCCCAAGGATGGCACGAAGCAGGCCCATGAGATCGCGACGGCGACACCCGAGGTCAAGCCGGTTCCGGTCGTCATTCCCGCCCCCGTGGTTCCGGTCGTGGCTCCGGCAATTGTTCCAGCCGTTCCCGTGGCTCCGAAAGTCGTCTTTGCGGAAGCTCCGCCGACGCACCACAGGCTGGGGGCGATTGAGCGCGGTCAGGGGTTCTTCCTGGAAGTGGAACTGACCTCGAAGGGAGCAGCGGTCGAGTGGGCCAAGCTCAACGACGAGCGGTACAGCGTACTCGAGGACCGGAAGGCTCCGCTGAAGGTGATCGGTAACATTGCGGACAAGGCGGATGGTACGGAGCCGTTGTCGTTCTATTCGGGGATCGATGCCATTGATGCCCAACTGCAAAAGTGGAACAAGACGACACGCCATGCGGACTGGGAATTGCTCGCCGGAGCCACGCGAGAAATAGCCACGTATCGCATTCAAGCCCCCGATGGTTCGATGGCTGTCCGCAAGACATATCGGCTGCATCCGGGTGATGAGAAGCAGCGAGACGAAGATCCGCAGGGATATTTGCTGGACATCGATCTGGAGATCGAGAACCTCACGGATGTCGCATTGAAGCAGTCGTACCGCTTGCAAGGCCCCGTGGGATTGCCCCTGGAAAACGTGGCCAACACCCGTTCACTCATGGAACTCAAGGTGGAGACGCATGATGACACGGAGGAACTTTCGGATGTCACGGAGATCATCCGCACGGCCACGGATGTGACGAACCAATATGACAAAATGCACAAGGAGAATGATCCGAGCAAGGTCGACACGTATCGTGATCCGATTCATTACGCGGGCGTCGACGTGCAATTCTTCAGTGCCATTCTGATCCCGAGTGCCGATCAATGGAAAGATGCCGACGGGGATGGAAAGCCGGATGTTTATCTCGAATCCGTGCGTCCCATGATTGTGGCTCGCAATAAGGAGAAGCCCGACCGGAGTTCGATCAGCCTGTTGATGCAGTCGAAGCATTTCCAAGTGCCTCCGAAGCACACCCTGAAGCACTCGTATCAGGTCTACCTCGGTCCCAAGCGCAAGGCACTGGCGTCCGCCATCCACATCGATTCGTGCCTGCTGGAGCCGACAATCACGATCTTCAAGCCGATCACCCTGCTGGCTCGACCAGTCGAAAAGCTGTTGCAGGTCGTCTTGCAGTTCTACCACCGCTTCGTCCATTTGCCCTACGGGTTGGCGATCATTCTGCTGACGTTCACCGTCCGGATGTGTCTGCTGCCGATCACTCGCAAGCAGGTCTACGATGGCGAGAAGATGAAGCTCATCACGCCCGAGCTGACCAAGCTCAAGGCCAAGTACGCCAACGAACCCGAGAAGTTCGTCGGAGCCCAGAAGGAACTGATGCGGCGCTATAACCACAACATGTTTGGCGGCTGTCTGCCACTGTTCTTTCAGATGCCGATCTTCATCGGGCTGTATGGAGCCGTGAACACGACCATCGACCTGCGGATGGCCCCCTTCCTGTGGATTAATAACTTGGCGGCCCCGGATGGTTTGTTCAGATTTGGAAGAGAGATCCCTTGGATCGGGACGACCTTTAACATTCTGCCATTGTTCAATGTCTGTCTGTTCCTGTTTCAGCAGAAGCAGATGATGCCGCCTGCGCAGAACGAAGAAGAGCAGATGCGGAACAAGATGATGAGCTACATGACAGTGGGCATGGGTTTTTTGTTCTACAAGGTTCCCGCCGGGTTGTGTCTATACTTCATCGCGTCGAGCTTGCTCGGCATGGCCGAGCGGCATTTGCTGAAGAAGTTCATGCCTCCGATCATCATGAGGCCCGAGAACACTCCGGAGCTGATCGACCCCAACCGACCGAAGTCGCTCTGGCAGCGGACGTTTGAAAGCTGGGTGGCCGCCGCCGACGCCGCCAAGCACCAGACCGACGGCCAGGGCAACCGCCCGCGCGGCGGCCGCTGAGTGCCGTCGCTGCGTTCGCCAGAACGCGGGCGACAG
>JAYTFV010000250.1:0-6364 GCA_043734065.1 Planctomycetota bacterium | reverse complement strand
AGCAGTCGTCGCTGGTTCCGGGGGGGATCGGGGATCCTGGTCAAAGTGCCAACGGCCCGGGCTCCGCGACCTCGGACCGCGTCGCCACTTTTGAAGAAGCCAAACGCCGCGCCGCGATGAAGGGCATGGGCGGCCCCGAGTCGATGTTCCCCATCCCCACTCCCGAGGGCGGCAACCGCATGGCCCCCGGCTCCGGCAGTACGTTCAATGGAGGCCAGTATCCGCAACCGCAACGCATGCTCCCGATGGACGCTGCCCCCCACGATCTGCGTCAACTGCTGCACGCTCCCTCGGGAAACATGACCGTCCAGCCCAACAACCTGGGACAGTTGAACTCTCCCGCCGGTCAAAGCTTCAGCAACCCCAACTTCCAACAGCCACTCGCCCCGCAAATCCCCGTGGAGAGCCCCCTGGGCAGCCAGGGGACGAACTACCAGGATCAAGTCGGCTCCGCCCTGCGTCCCGGTCAGCAGCCACGGCAGGCCCTCCAATACCAGCAGCAGTATGACCAGTACCAGTCGCAGCCGAACGGCGACATGGCCATCGCTCCCCGTCCCCAGGGCCAGTCCGCCCCGAGCGACGACCCCCGCAATCGCGTCAACTCCCAACTCAACCAGTACGGCCAATCGTTCCAGCACAATCCCGCAGAGTCCAACTCGAACAGCTGGAACCAGACACCGACACCGGCGAACGGTCTGCCGAATCAGCCGCAAGCGCAGAACCCGAATCAACTGATGGGTCCGAACTGGAACCCACAGCAGTTCGCTCCGCGCATGACGCCGCCGCCCTATGCGGGTCGATCGAGTCAGTCCGCGGGGGACGATCAGTCTTCCACGCAGCGGGGGCCTGGATCGCAATATGGTGACTCGGGGCTCTCAGGGAATGGTTACGGGACAGCGGGCGGGACATACTCCGAGCCCTCTCCGATTTACTCCCCCGGAGTGCAAGTGCCCGCCGCGTACAACGGTGGCAATCGGTCCGCCTCTGATAACGGACAGGCCTACAACGGCCCGCGGATCACCCCCGCCCGACGTTAAGCGATGTCGCACTCCGTAGGATGGGCAATCTTGCCCGTCCCTGAGCGACTCACAACGACCACACACCGCCCCGCCGGGCAGCCAAACACCGTTCGCCTACGCGACGCCTCCAGAGAGAAGGGACGGCCTGGAAAGGCCGTCCGACTTCACTGGCCACGTCGCACACCAAAACAATTTCCCGAAATCGGAGCGATCCACCCCTGATTTCATGCCAGCCTCTTCCGCGCGGTCGCGTATCCTGACAGCGGTGAGGGACAATACCCCCACCGGCCCGGAACCGGGTGCGACAGGGTGTCAGACCCTTCGTCCGGGCATCCCCTTTGGAAGGGATGTTTCCCATGCGACTGATGATTCGAAGCCTGAATGCGAAGCTGACTGATACGGTATCCGAGACCATTGAGCGGCAGTTCCAGCATGCCCTGTCCCGATTCGAGTCGAGAATTGACTCGGTGCGGTTCACGGTGTGGGACAACAACGGACCCCGCGGCGGTGTCGACCAGGAGTGCAAGGTGCTGGTCCACCTGAACAACGGCACCGACATCGCGGTCTCCGAAGTGCAGGACAATCTCCTGACAGCGGTGGCCAGCCTCGCCGATCGTGTGGCCCAAGCCGTGACGCGCACGCTGGAACGACGGCGGGATATTGCCCATGTGCGAATGGTGTCGTGGACAACTTGAGGAGTCACTGCGTTCGCCAGAACGCGGGGTGTGAGGGGGAGCGGGGAACCCGCACTCTGGCGAGTGCAGCTACCTGACAAGTGACTTTCCCGGCTCCGGCCAGTTCAGGTGCTTGTGCAGGAACTTGTACGTCCCGACGCCATTGATCGTGTGCGGCCCATTGAAAACCTCCAGCTCGCTGCGGTCGCCGATGCCGAGTTTGTCGTAGTGCCGCTTGACCTTGGCATACTTTCATGGCCACGCAATCGGGCTCGGATCGGCTTCAGATGTCTGCAAAGTCAGGAAACCGAAGAACAGCACAGTGAATGATTCTCATCAGTTCACGCCCCGTCGGTTTCCCGAGTTCATGCCATGTGGGAAAACTGAAGGTGACCGGGGCGTTTTGTGGTTCTTCATGTGGCCATGGGTATTCGGTGTTCGGTTGATTCTTACCCGCCAGGGCGGGCGCGAGGCGTTCGATGTCATAGGCCAGTGGGAGTGTTCTCCGAATCCAATCTTGAAGGTTCTTGAATCGTTGGTATCCAAATACGGTAGCCAGCCGAATTCGATCATGCCTGGCGGAAGTCTGAAGGAGAAACCTCAAGAACACCACGAAGGCATCATGTTTCGTGGCGGGTGGCTTTCCGTTTCTCCAGAAATACGCCTTGGCGACCTTCTCCGTACATATTTGGAGGTAATGCAGGGAGTGACAATGCGGAACTCCCTGAGACCGCAGCACTACAAAGGCTTCATAGTCAGATTTGGCTTGCTCCCACCACAGCGTCTGGTAGCTATTCATCCGCATCCTCTGCCGGGTCATCCAGAGAGTCATTCAGGACGTAAGAGATCGAACGCTCTCGTGACCAGCCGGAGGGAAGCGAAATCTGACCCTGCACGATCTGCGACCACTGCGATGGCGTCACATCCAAAACCACCAGTCGATGGTGCGTTTCTTTTCCGAAGTCGATACCAAAGTCGATGGCTTCGAGCGAGTCATCGCGACGCCCCCCCATCAGCGTGTTGACCTCCACAAACCGGATCTCGCGCTCATCGGAGCCGGTGGGCAAGTAATGCACTTCGACGACGCCAGGATCTGTCTTCAAATGTGAGACGGCGTACCACTTCGCCAAGGAATCTCGGTCGAATGTGACTGACTGGAGTACTGGCATGCTGGCAACCTTCGCTCTCATCGAACTCGCGAGAACACGTCAACGAGAATAGTCTTCGTCGAACAGTGAGAAGTCAAGGTCTGCTCCACAACGCACACTGAAGCTTCGAGTGGGGAGTCGAGATCACTTCGGCTCCGGCCAGTTCAGGTGCTTGTGCAGGAACTTGTAAGTCCCGACGCCGTTGATCGTGTGCGGGCCGTTGAAAACCTCCAGCTCGGTGCGGTCGCCGATGCCGAGTTTGTCGTAGTGCCGTTTGACCTTGGCATACTCCCAGGCGACCCACTCATCCGGAGCCACGCCGTCGTCGTGCCCGCGTTCGACCATGAACGGACGCGGCGTCATCAAGTTCGATAGCTCCGCATAGTTGGCGACGTGCCCCATGTTCCATTCGAAGATCTCATACTCGTTGGTGAAGATGTAGCTGTAGCGGTCCTCATAGGAAGCGTTCTTCATGACCCACTCGTTGAAGTCGGCGGAGCAGATGGAGAGGCAGTAGCCGGGGGGAGGGCCTAGGGCTGAGGGCCTAGAGCCTAGGGCCGGAGATTCGGAATCTGGCCCTAGGCCCTGGCCCCTAGGCCCTAGGCCGCCCACGAGCATCGGCGGTACGCGGACTGCTGTCTTCCCGCCATACGACAGCCCATAGAAGGCGATGCGGTCGGCGTCGACATACGGCAGACTGGCCAGCCAGTTCAGCGTCTGCTGGTGCTGGGGGATGATGTAGCTGAAAAGGGAGCGTCCCAGCGGGTTCGACTTGCGCTGGATCACGCGGAAGTCGTCATGCCCACGGTAGGGGTTCTGCGGGGCGTAGACGATGAACCCGCGTTTGACGAGCGCGGAGCTGAACCCTTTGTAGGGACCGTAACCGGAAGACTTGGGGTC
Organism: Planctomycetota bacterium; assembly: GCA_043734065.1. GTDB lineage: Bacteria > Planctomycetota > Planctomycetia > Planctomycetales > Planctomycetaceae > TH-plancto1. The sequence goes on along the minus strand of JAYTFV010000250.1, from coordinate 2,623 downwards.
TTCCGTAATTGTGTCCATCGGCACCCCTTCGAGACCATGCTGGCAGACCACAACCGGTCGCTTCTCACCCGGCTTGAGGTCTTTCGGCAGCAGCAGAATGCCGCCCGCGATAACGGAGGGGAGACGAGAGACGAGAGACGAGGGACGAGAGCCAGAAGGAGCCTCTTTGTCTGGCTCTCGTCCCTCGACTCTCGTCTCTCCTCCCTTCCCCCACACATCCAGCACCACCTCATACCCCACATGCGTCGGCTCATCAATAATCTTGCGAGTCCTCGCATTCGGCGGAAGCAGGTCGTACGGGATGCGCCCGATCAGCTCATCGTAGACCTTCGTGCGGTACGCTTCCTGCGTCTCTTCCCACTTGGCCAGCGAAGACCGGTCGGCCCCCGCCCAGTACTTGTCGCGAACCTTGTCGGACAGGTGCATCAACCGCTGCGTGTGGCGCAATAGTTCACCGATTTGCCTGCGCTGACGCTCGGCAATTGCGGCACGCCAATTATCATTCTCCTGAAGCTCATCCAGCGGCAATTGCGGCAATTCACGTACGGGAGCAAAGTCATCCAACCGAAGAATCTTCGCAATCGTGGCAATGGTCTTTCCATCACCCGCTGGTCCCGTCCCGTCGCCCGACTTGATCAATTGAATATGGTCAGCCCTTCCGAGTTTCTCATAATGGGCCTTCGCTCGCACGAACTCTCGTTCCACAGAATCGATCGCTGGCGTTCGAATCTGACCTGGGGCGGCTCCTCCTGATCGTCCCATGCGCGGGGCTGATGGACCATCGACCTCTGGTGCCGCACTTGCTTCGATAATCAGTTGTCTTGGAGCGATCAGGCTTGCCACATCGGCATCACCGAATTCGGTCAATTGACGCCAGACGTTACGATAGATCGGTTCCTTCCAGACTCCTTCTCGCTCTTGGAAGTACCCAGAGACCACGCAAACATCGATCCGCGGGTCGATGGCGGCTGCGTGCATCGCCAGGAGCCCTCCCTCGCCGACACCCCAGACCACAACTGGTTGCTCCTCGCTGGCGATACTGCGAGAACTGTACAACGCGTCCACCAGTCGTCTGATCTTCTGGACTTCATAACCGATGATGTGTCGCCCCATTTCAAACGCGCCGCGATAGACAAATTCTCGGTGCGGCTGGTTGGTAAAACGCACGTTTGAATTGCCAGAGAATTCGTCACTGCGATCAATCAATAATGGGCTGATAGAGATGATCCCAGATCCGAGGACATATGGGATTCGCTGTGCAAACGGAAGTCCTGGCAATCCACCTGACCAGACTTCGGGGGGATGGGCGGGATCCCCGATAAAGATGATGGTCGGCCCTTCCAAGGCGGCATGCGTCATGTGCAAGTGGGCGTCAACATTCACTCCCTCCCAGGCTTCGAGAGCGACCTTATCGTGCGAAGACCCGATGGAGACGGGGGAACTCGGCAGCAATTCATCCACTGCCCCGATGTACGTCCGCAACCGCTCGCGATTCGGGGCGATACTCTTCTCATACGCTTCCGGGCTGCTGTAGTCGCGGTGCCAGTGGGCCTCGCGGCGGTCGCGCGCGAGGGCGATCTCCTGCTCGGCGAACTCGCTGATCCCCCGCACCATTACGACATCCAGCGGCTCCTCCAGTACCAGCTTCTGTGTGCTCGGCAGAACATCCTCTTGTGCGGCTGCGGGCCGGAGATTGATTCCTCCGCTCCCGATCAGGGCGATCAACACGAAACAGCGAATCCAACCACAGCTGCGAGCGATCATGAGTAGGGTCTCCTGGATGGCAGTAGACAGCAAGCGGGAGCATGAATCCAGTGTCTTTGATGGGTGAGCGAGAAGTGAGGTCGCGGAATTCGTCAGAATTCTGCCGAGCGCTGCGTCATGTCTTGATCTTTCGGGTGTCTCTCGTCGGGAGGGCGAGGCTCCTGCCGAGCCACTCCGGCCAGCGGACATCCATTCTCGCTCACGGCTCAGCAGGAACTTCGCCCTCCCGAACCAGCAAGGCGATGACTACCCAAGCGCTGCGGGGCCTGTCACCATGTGGGCGTTCGCCTGCTCCGTGGGGGCAGTCCCTGATGATGATGGCTGGGAGATGTCTGATGCGGCTCATGACTGTGACATGTGTGTTGGCGGTTTTCGCTGCGAGTGCGTGGTCGGCGGCGAGGGCAGCCGACGAAGTCCCGAAGGGGGAGGTGCTGGGGTTCAAGTTCAGCGCCAGCCAGGTCTTCCCCGGCACGGTCCGCGACTACTCGATCTATATCCCGAAGCAGTACGACCCGGCCAAGCCCGCGTGCGTGTACGTCAATCAGGACGGCGTGCAGTACAAGGCTCCCGAAGTATTCGACGCCCTCATCGCCAAGGGAGAGATGCCGGTCACCATCGGCGTGTTCGTCACTCCGGGCCGCGTCCCCGCTCCCGATGATCAGGCCCTCGACCGCTTCAACCGCAGCTATGAATACGACGGGCTGGGCGATGCCTATGCCCGGTTCTTGCTCGATGAATTACTCCCCGATGTCGAGACGAAGAAGGCCAGCGACGGGCGGGCGATTGTCCTCTCCAAGTCGGGCAACGACCGCTGTATCGGCGGGGCGAGCAGCGGGGCGATCTGTGCGTTCACAGCTGC
>JAYTFV010000249.1:0-2557 GCA_043734065.1 Planctomycetota bacterium | reverse complement strand
GGAGCACGGGTGGCCCCGGGGCAACCTCAGGTTCTTTCGGAGCGGCAAGGACGAGTTGAGTGGCGATTACGCTCGCGACCAGCGACAGGAACAGGACATGGCGTTGCATACTCATATCGCATACTTCCCTTGCGGCTGAAACAGATTAAGGCCCTCAACATCGACGTTGATTTCAATGCGTTCGCCGCGACTGAACAGATCTTTCCCTCAGTCGTTGTCAGGTCTCTCCGCCCTCTTTCAGCTCAAATTCGTCCATCAGTGACTCGCAGACGAGCTTACACAGTTTTTCGATCAAAGGGTCGTCGAGCCGGTAGAAGACTTGCAGCCCTTCCTTGCGTCGGGTCACCAGTTTGCCGTTTCGCAAGTGGCGCAAATGCTTGGATACGTTCGGGTAAGTGTGTCCCGTTGCCTCAACGATCTGAGTCACGCTCTGCTCTCCGCGCTTCATCAGGCAGTGAATGATCTCCAGCCGAGTCGGATCAGCCAACGTGGCAAACCGCCCCGCCATCACTTCCAGAAACTGCCTTGGGATCCTGTCGTACATCAGAAATCTACCTCAGGCACGCCACCACCCTGATGGCCGGCCGAATTGACGATCAAACTGTCCGAGATTCGAACGCAGAATTGTCACGTAGGACGGGCGCCGATGCACCGTGCGGTCAGCCGTTCTAATAAGTCTGGCTAATAAGTCTGGCACAAACCGTTCCTCCTGCAACTCAGGCACAGTATTTGCCTCGCAAGTTGAATAGTCGGGTGTGAAGGTTTTGCTCCCGGCCTAAACGATTAGCTGCGGGGTAGATCGTGATGATTCCTTCGATTTCACAACGAATGTCTGAGAATAATTCCGAGCGCGGTGTGAGCGAGGAGATTCGCAGCCGCAACGAGACGACTATCGACTCCTGCAACCCCACCGGCCCCGAGGTCGTCGCGCGCCGACGGACCAATCTGGACGATGAGATGCCAGTTTCCGTGAGTCTGAGGGACGGGCTAGCCGCGGAGCGAACTCTCCTCGCATGGGTTCGTACCGGTCTGGCGATGATGGGTTTTGGATTTGTCGTGGCTCGGTTCGGGCTGTTCTTAAATGAAATCGCCGCGGTCCGCGGCACGTCATCCCGATCAATTTCAGGTCTGTCGCTCTGGATCGGAGCAGCGCTGATTGTACTGGGTATTGTGGTGAATCTGTTGGCGGCAATGCAGCACGTCCGTCTAATCAGCCACCTCCAAAAGGGTGATCCGTACCACCCCTCTGTTTGGTCGCTCGGGGTCTTCGTGACGCTGTTACTGGCCGGTTTTGGTGTGGTCATGGCGGCTTACTTGTTTGTTTCAAGCCCATAGGCGAGTGGATATGGCCAGCACCGAAAAAGGAGTGACAAATGTGAATTGTGTTGAAGTGTTCGGGGCGGTCGGAGTTGCTTTGTCGATTGGCCGGGAGCAGTCGCTCGCCACCTGGCAGGGACCCAATGAAAAAGGGGCCGACCAGTTTATGTTCACTGTCGGAAACAATCATCTGGTTCTTCTGCGGCTTCCACGTCGCGGCGCGGGTCAAGGCCGTCGGAATAGAGGTGCCACAGGTGACTATACCGAAGTCGAGACGGTCGGCCGGAAGGTGACCGACTCAGGGCCGGACAAGCACTCGAGTCGCAAGAAGTGAACCCTTTCAGTTCGATCCGATCAGCGTTCACGAGCAACCTGTTGACGAAGATACAGCAGAAAACGGGAGACATGCGATGGCGACTTCGACGATGATTATGGAGACGGTGTTTACCGAGGGAGTGGCTCATCTCTCCTACCTGATCGGGGACAAGGCGACCGGTAAGGCGGCTGTCATTGATCCTCGACGGGATGTCGAGGTGTATGTCGAGCTGGCGCGCAAGAACAAACTGTCCATCACTCACATCTTGGAAACCCACATCCACGCCGACTTCGTGTCGGGAACGCGAGAACTGTGCGATCGCACCGGGACGGCAAAGCCCCTCCTCTCCGTCGAGGGTGGGGCAAAGTACGGGTTCGAGTGCGGGAGGCTAAAGGATGGGGACAAGATCGACTTCGGCCGGGTGATCCTGACCGCCAAGCATACGCCCGGCCATACCCCGGAACACATGTCGTTTCTAGCTGCCGAGGGAAACCGCCCGGAAACCCCGTTTGCCGTGTTCAGTGGCGACACCCTGTTCGCCGATTCCGTCGGCCGCCCCGACCTGCTCGGTGACGATCAAGCCCAAGGGCTGGCGAAGAAACTCTTCGCATCCCTCCACGAGTTCTACCTAAAACTGCCGGATGGAGTCCGGGTCCACCCAGCCCACGGGGCTGGATCACCGTGCGGGGCCGACATCGCCGATCGGCTGGTGACGACCATCGGGTACGAGCGTGCTCACAACCAGGCGCTGCAGTTCACCGACGAGGCCGCGTTCATAAAGTTTGCCCTGAGTACAGCCCCGCCGGAACCGGTGTATTACCCGCGGATGAAGAAGATCAATGCTGAGGGGCCGGAAGTTCTGGGCAGGCTCCCCACGTGCCCACCGCTTGTCGCGAAGGAGTTCCAAAAGGCGGTCACGACGAA
>JAYTFV010000248.1:0-1519 GCA_043734065.1 Planctomycetota bacterium | reverse complement strand
CCACTCTCCACTCTCCACTCGCCACTCCCCACTCCCCACTCCCCACTCCATCATGCTCTTCACCATCCTCGGTCTGATCGTCGTCGCTGCTCCGGCTCTGCTGGTGGCCGTGATGGGGATTGCCTCGATCATTGACCGTCCACTCTCCGAACGCTGGATCGGTCGGGTCGTGCAGACCGCGATGGTCACGGGGCTGCTGGCTTCGATCGCGATCCTGGTCTTGATGTTGTGTCGCGACGAACGCCGGGTGCCGATTGAGCTGGGGCACTGGGTGATCCTGCATGAGCATGCGGGTCAGGCGGCGACGACCGTGGAGCCGCATGCGCATAACTCGCTGTACCACTTTTCGTTCAAGTTCGAGTTTGACCGGCTGTCGGTTCCGTTCGTGATCCTGACCTTCTTGCTATGCGGCACGATCGGGTCGTTTGCCGACAAATACATGCACCGCGAGGCGGGCTTCAATCGTTTCTTCATGCTCTATGCCATCTTTGTGCTGGGGATGGTGGTCACTGCCTTGGCCGGGACCATTGAGACATTGTTTTCAGGCTGGGAACTGGTGGGCCTCTCCTCGACACTCCTCGTGGCGTTCTTTCAAGAACGCCCGAATCCCTGCCGCAACGGGCTGCGGGTCTGGATTGTCTACCGGCTGTCGGATGCCGGGTTGCTGATGGCGGCGCTGCTGCTGCATCATCTCTCCGGGGAGGGAGACTTCGACACGCTCATGGGGACCGGAACCTGGCCCGAGGGTGTCGCCACGCTCCCCGCCGGGCAGGCGTTCACGGTCGGATTGCTGCTGTTGCTGGCGGTCGCCGGGAAGTCGGCGCTGATCCCGTTCTCCGGTTGGTTGCCCCGCGCGATGGAGGGCCCGACCCCCTCCAGTGCCGTGTTCTACGGAGCGCTGTCCGTGCATCTGGGGGCGTACTTGCTGCTGCGAGTCAGTCCGATTCTGGCCCTCTCGCCCCCACTCTGTGCGGTGGTCGTGGTCCTCGGTTTGTCCAGCGCGATCTTCGCCGCCTTCACCGGGCGCGTGCAGACCGACATCAAGTCGGCGCTGTCGTTTGCCTCGCTGACGCAAGTCGGCTTCATCGTGGCCGAGATCGGGTTCTTCGCCTGGCTCGGGAAGCGGCTGCACATGCCGACGCTGCTCTACATCCCACTGATTCATATTCTCGGTCACGGGTGTGCGCGAACATTGCAGTTCGTGCGGGCTCCCACGCTGCTGCACGATTACCGCGTGCTGGAGAATGCGATCGGAGGCCGCCTGAGCTTCGTGTCCTCCCGCTGGCAATCCCGGTTGCCCGAGGTCTGGCGAGTTCGCCTGTATCGGATCGCGCTGCATCGCGGAAACTTGGATGCCCTGCTTCAGCGCTTCATCGTCGACCCGCTGGTGTGTACGCTGAACTGGTGCGACCAGCTCGACCGGTGTCTGGCTCGACGGATCAACGGCACACCGACCGACACGAACGGCAACGACAGTTAGCGAACGCTCCGCTTCGAAGACTTCGCGTCGCGGCTAAAC
>JAYTFV010000247.1:0-10077 GCA_043734065.1 Planctomycetota bacterium | reverse complement strand
AGACATGGTCTCTCCCCTATCCCGTAGGGATAGGGATCGAAACAACCGCACCCTCCTCCCTCCTCCCGACTCCCCACTCCCCCCCCGGCTCTCCGCGTGTTTTTATGGAACACCGATTGCTTTATGTGCAAACCGTTGCCATTGCTGGTTCTTTGCTGGGGAGCACTGAGCGGGGGCAGGGGGGTGGATCATGCTCTTTCCGGAGTGGAAAAGGCAACACGAGAATGCACTTTTGACTTGACGTAACCTCTCAGCGATCTTGAGGTTCAGATGCTCGCTCGATTCAAGACAGGGGGACTGGCCGTAGTGGTCATGTGCCTGTGGGGAACGGTTCCCGCTTTCGCGGAGGAGGCCACAGCGACGGTTGCTGCGGCTCCGACACCGCCGCCGTTCGATTCCGGGAATATCGCCTGGATGCTCACTTCCTCAGCACTCGTGCTGATGATGACAGCACCGGGGTTGGCCCTGTTCTATGGAGGACTGGTCCGCAAGAAAAACATTCTCAGTGTCTTCATGCAATGCCTGTTCCTAATGGGGCTGTTGAGTGTGGTGTGGGCGGTGTATGGCTACTCACTGGCGTTCGGGGGTACGAACCCGTACTTCGGCAATTTCGATCACGTTCTGTTGAAGGGAGTTCTCCCGTCGGTGCCAGGTGTCTGGCCCGCACAGGGAACAACCGGCATTCCAGTCGCCCTATTCATGGCCTTCCAGGGCATGTTCTTCATCATCACTCCGGCTCTGATCTGCGGGGCATTTGCGGAGCGGATGAAGTTCAGCACGATGTGCGTGTTCATGATCCTGTGGGCCACGTTCGTCTACTGCCCGCTGGCTCATTGGGTGTGGAGTGACAAGGGCTGGCTCTGCGAGTGGAACACGGATGCGAAATACCGGGCGATTGACTTCGCCGGGGGCACGGTCGTGCATATCAGCTCGGGCATCTCGGCTCTGATCTGCTGCCTGCTGTTGGGCAAGCGACTCGGCTTTGGTCAAGAGCCGATGCCTCCGCACAACCTCACCTACACTTCCATCGGGGCGGCCATGCTGTGGATGGGCTGGTTCGGGTTCAACGGCGGCAGCGCCTTGGGATCGAATTCCCTCGCCGTCAACGGCATCGTCTCCACGCACTTCGCAGCTGCGGCGGGCTTGCTGACTTGGGCCGGTTTGGAGTGGTTGCAACGGGGTAAGCCCAGCGTGCTGGGAGCTTGCTCGGGAGCAGTGGCGGGTCTGGTGCTGATTACTCCGGGCAGCGGCACGGTGACGGCGATCAATGCGATGGTTCTGGCAGCGCTCGGGACTTGCGTCTGTTACTGGGCCTGCACCACACTGAAGTCGAAGTTCAAGTACGACGACTCGCTGGATGCGTTCGGCGTCCACGGGGTCGGCGGGATCACCGGGGCCTTGTTGACGGGAGTCTTCGCGACCCGGTTCGTGACGGATCCGAGGTTCCCGCCGCCTGAGGGGTCCCCAGAGGGCACACTGGGTGCAATACGGCCTCTCGGTGCCATCGACGGAAACTGGGCCCAGATGGTCCCGCAGGCAGTCAGCGTGCTGGCCGCAGTCGGGATCGCGGTCGTGGGGACGACGGTGATCCTGAAGATTCTCGACGCCACGATGGGCCTGCGGGTCGATCAAGACGACGAAGTCCAGGGTCTGGACATCACGCAGCACGGTGAAGAAGGCTATATCTTCCTCTAAGAGGATGTGCCACTCAGAACATGTGAACGAGGAGCAGCGGGCCGGTTTCACCACCTGTCCGCGATTCCCCGAAGTTGGAATACAGCGTTGGAGTCCAGGCTTGAGCCTGCCGAGTGCCAGCTCAAGCTTGGACTCCCGCTGAAACATGACAGGCTGGAAGCCGATCCCACGGATCAAACGACAGGAGCATGACACCATGAAAAAGATCGAAGCCATCATTCGCCACTTCAAGCTGGAGGAGGTCAAGGATGCCCTCGCGAAAGCGGGCGCGCACGGGATGACCGTCACCGAGGTGCGCGGTTTCGGACGCCAGAAAGGGCAGAAGGAGCAGTACCGCGGTTCGGAATACGTCGTCGACTTTCTTCCCAAAGTGAAGATCGAAGTCATCGTTCCGGACTCGGAGAAAACGAAGATCGTGGATACGATTCTCGTGACGGCCCGCACCGGCAAGATCGGCGATGGCAAGATCTTCGTCAGCACGGTCCCGGATGCCATCCGCATCCGCACCGGCGAAACGAACGAAAGTTCGTTGTAGCCACGTCGCCACGACTGTCACCCCCACGAGGGGCAGCCACGGCCCGATGACCTGACAACCCGGCACTCCATCTCATACACTTCGGGTTCACACGAACCGTTCAGACACAGGACCAGACCCATGAAGAAAATCGAAGCAGTCATCCGGCACTTCAAGCTGGAAGAAGTCAAGAACGCCCTGACCGCGGCCAACATCGTCGGCATGACGGTGACTGAAGTGCGCGGCTTCGGCCGTCAGCGCGGTCACAAGGAACAGTACCGAGGGGCCGAGTACACGGTCGACTTCCTGCCGAAGCTGAAGATGGAGCTCGTCGTCAACGATGTCGATGTCGACAAGGCCGTGAAGATCATCATCGACTCGGCTCGCACCGGGAAGGTCGGCGACGGCAAGATCTTCATCTCGACCATCGACGAGGTGATCCGCATCCGCACCGGCGAAACGGGCGATACCGCGATCTAGTCACGGCGAAGACTTCGGAAGGAGTGTGGCGTGTCAGGTCCATCCCCTCTTGTGCCGAGTCGCCTGGAAGCGCTCCCAGACCCCGTGGCACCCTTATGGCATTCACGCTGGATGACGCGGTTCGCTACCGCCAAAGAATCGCGGAGATTCGTGAACAGGGGCGGCTGTTGTTTGCCTCTGGCGCGCCCGGCATTCAATCGGCGACGCACATCTGCCAGAGTTTCGAAACCCTGACGCTCGACCTCTGGCAAGAGATCCTGCGGGACACTGCTCCTGATCGGGTCGAACGTATCCAGAAGACCTGCGCCGTGATCGCCGTGGGAGGCACCGGTCGCGGAGAGGTCTGCCCCTACTCAGATGTCGACATTTTATATCTCGATGGCGGCCAGGGCACGGAGTTTGGCGAGGACCAGGTCCGCATGGCCCGAGCCTGCAGCGACTCCTGGCTCGATGTCAGTGCCAGCTTCCGCACGATCCCCCAGTGCCTGGAATTCGCCAAGATCGATTCCAAGTTTGCGACCTCGCTGGTCGAGGCCCGCCTGCTGTGGGGGGCCCAGCCCCTGTTTGACAAACTCCTCCGGAAGTTTCGAACTCAGGTGATGCAGCGCCGCCTGCGACAGTTCATCGACGACTGTGTCCGCACGCGCGAATCGGAGTGGAAGGACGGCCGCGCGGTCCAGGAACTCGAACCCGACATCAAGACCTCCTCGGGCGGCCTGCGCGACCTGCACCTGATCCGCTGGGTCGGATTCGCCACACACGGAGTCGCTAACATCGACTCACTGCGGATGCAGGGGGCACTCGATAAGGACGAGGCCCTGGCCCTCAAGCAGGCGTGGGAGTTCTTGACGTGGCTCCGCATCAACCTGCACTACAACCACAATCAGGCCGAAGAGAAATTCAGCCGCGACGAACAGCTGCGCGTGGCCCAGGAACTCTTCTATCAGGACACCGACACGCAGCGCGGCGTCGAACGGCTGATGCAGGAATACTTCCGTCACACGACGCAGGTGGCGTCGATCGCCCGACGGTTCGTGGCCCGTAACCGACCGCGATCGCTGTTCACTTCGGTCCGGAATTACCTCGTGAGCCACCGGGCGGAAGGTGTCCTGCATGTCGGAGAGACCGTCGATACCACCCCCCACGGGTTGACGGTGGTCACCCGAAATCTGGCCAGCGTACTGCGGGTCTATCGACTGTGTGCCTCACAGGGACTGCTGCCCAGTCAGGCCCTGGAAGACGGTCTCCAACGCGCCGCCTCGAAAATGAAGGGGTCCGCGATCTCGCCCACCGAGGCGGGGTATTTCATGGACATCCTGAAGTACGGGCGGGTCTTGCCGCAGATCCTGCGGAGCATGATCGAGACGGAGATCCTCGACCTCGTGTTGCCGGAGTTCACGCGGATTCGCTGCCTGATGCAGTTCAATCCCTATCACCATTTCACCGTCGACGAACACACCATCCGGGCCATCGCGGTGGCGACGAAATATCCGCCGGACAGTGGATCGCTCGTGCGACAGGTGTACCGCGAAATGCAGCACAAAGAGTTGTTGCACCTGGCGATCATTCTGCATGACATTGGCAAGGGGTTTGTCGAGGACCACTGCCTCGTCGGGGAGCGGATCGCGGCGGATGTCGGGACTCGGCTGCAGCTCCCCCAGTCGCAGATTGACACGCTGCAGTTCCTGGTCCGCTGGCACCTGGAGATGGCCGACATCGCCTTTCGCCGTGACCACACGGATGAGGGCCAGATCATGCCGTTCTCCCAACTGTGCGAGACGCCCGAGCGGTTGCAGTTGCTCTACGCCCTGACCGTGGCGGATGTCACCGCCGTGGGACCGGGGACATGGAGTCACTGGAAGGCTTTGCAACTGGGCGAACTCTACGACCGCTCGTTCGTGGTCCTGAGCGGGCGGCACTACGGCGAGTACGAAGCCAACCGCCTCCGGCAAACCACCGCCCAGGTCGGCGCGATCCTCATGCAATCAGACCCCGCGATCACTCACGATTGGATCGCGACTCAACTGGCCGGGCTGTCCTCGTACTATTTCACCTGCACCGAGGCTGATCGCGTCGCAGCCGACCTGCGCATCCTGCACCGGCTCTCCGCGGAAGAGGTCATCGTCGACAGCGTCTACGAACCCGTCACGAAAACCGTCGAGTACCGCATCTTCACTCACAATCCCAAGGCGGCGGAAGGCTGCTTCCACCGTCTGGCCGGAGTGCTGACCGCCCTGCACATTTCGATTCTCTCTGCGGAAATCACCACGACGAACACCGGGGCGATCATCGACAGCTTCCACGTCCGCGACCGGGACTTCGAGGAGGAACCCCTGGCCAGTCGGCGCGAGTCCGTGTCGCGGAGCATGCGGGAGATGCTGCTCCAGCACCCCCCGATGGAGGATCTGTTTCGCAAGAACCGGCGGTACGGGGGCGGTCGCATCTCCACCACTGAATCGGAGATGCCGACCCGCGTTCGCATCGACACGACCTCTTCCGATTCGCGCACGATCATTGAGGTCTTTGCCCACGACCGGACGGGACTGCTGTATCGCGTGTCGCAGGCGATCTACGACCTGCGACTGTCCGTCGAACTCGCCAAGATCGCGACGCACCTCGATCAAGTGCTTGACGTGTTTTATGTGCGAGAACTCGATGGCTCTCGGGTGACGGGTGAGGCCCGTCTGGCGCAGATCCAATCGACCCTGGAAACCCGGCTGATCGAGTTTGAATCGGACGGCTGGCGGGAATTTGCCTGAGCCAATCCGGCTCGCCGGTTCTGTGGGTGACGCGGAGGCTCCACGTCTCACCGTAGGCCGCGTGAAGTCGCGACACCGTTCGTCATCGGCTACACAGCTTCAGGCTGAACATTTTGCTCATCCCCTGATCCCGCTCGTGGCTCAGGATGCCGCCTCGTCCGACCCCGGCAGGGGTCACAGACATTAGCCGGTGGTTGAGCGCAGCGACACCACCGGTTGCAGGTCGACGAGAGCAACCCATCCTGGAGGGATGGCAGAGATCGCTCGAATTGAATTCGACATAAGAACCCAAACTGAGAGCCGCATCTCTGGCATCCCTCCGGGATGCGTGAGCGGGCGGGAACCGTGTTCCGGTGGTGTCGCTTCGCTCAACCACCGGCTAATTTCTGGCATCCCTGCCGGGATGCGGGGTTACGCCGAAGGGTCTTTCTTTAGCTGTGCAATCACAGACCTCAGCTGTTCGCCAAGCTGGATTTCCGACGCCTGGTCCTCGAACTGCAACTCGATCTCCAGCGCCCAGACCGGGATCCCGCCCAGACTGGCCCCCGGGATCTTCACCAGATCCTTGTGAGTCGTCAGCAGGCACTCCGCCCCCACCGACTTGGCCCACGCGCCGATCGACTCCAGGTCCGACGACAAGTAGGCATGATGATCCGGATAGACCCGAAACCGGTCATCCGGAACCGCCACGCCACAGCCGGTCAGCGTGCGGCGAAATCCAACCGGGTTCCCGATCCCGCAGAAGGCAGCCGCGTGCTGGTGCTGAACCTGCTCCAACGTGCGGACCTCGCCCCGAGCGTTGAGGAGCCGTGTCGGGGAGAAACGACTGGTGAGGACTGGAGCCGTGGACCAGCGGCGGATCGTTTCGAGAATGCCGCGCCGTGTGACCTCGTCGACCTGATCGCAGCGCGTCAGCAACACGCAGTTGGCCCGGCGGAGAGAGCTGAGCGGCTCGCGAAGCAGCCCGCGTGGGAGTTGGTGGCCGAAGCCCCACGGGTTGAGGCAGTCGACGAGGACCAGATCGAAGTCGCGGGCGATCCGCCGGTGCTGGAAGGCGTCGTCGAGGACGAGGACACTTGGGCGGGTCGGTTCGGTGGTGCTGGTCAGTTCGCGAGCCGCAGCGACTCGATCGGGATTGAGCCGGTGCGGCACACCGGGGAGGAGTTGGTCGAGGACCAGCTTCTCATCGTTGGACCCGCCCTGGCCCCCGTAACCTCGGCTGATGATGGCGGGTGTGGCTCCGAGCGATTGCAATGTGCGGACGACCCAGGCCACAGTCGGCGTCTTGCCCGTGCCTCCGGCAGTCAGATTCCCCACGCTGATGACCGGAACCGGGAGGCGAGTCTGGGCCAGCCAACCGCGATCGAACGCCCGATTGCGGAGCGACATCGCCGCTGCATAAAGCGGTTCCAGCAGGGAGAGCCCCGCGCGGCAACTGGACGCGAACACCCCTTCGCGCCGACCGGAGACGATCTCCAACCAGGTCGAGACACCCGAGGGATTCGGAGGCTGTTCGCGGGCGGAGCTCATGGCCGCGAGGCGATCTCCTGGCCCAGGGACCGCAGGTAGTCGAGCGAGTAAATGCCGGTGTTGTGGCCATCCGTGAACTGGATGGCGTACGCGTAATTCCCCAGCGGACGCATCCAGAGCGCCTTGAGCGGCTGGGTCTCGGCCAGCGACAGCACCGGAAGCAAGTCCAGGCTGGCCGGGGTACTGGGTTTCAAATGCGATTGAGCACAGGTCGCACACGGGCAACGCTCCCGCAGCTCCCTCCACGTCACACGATGCACCGCCCCATCCGCCCATTCCAGGGTCAGGGCCTCAGCATTTCCGCGAAGATGAGCCAGCGCCAGCATGCGAACGTCCGGGGAGGGATCGGCGGGAAGGGTGCCGCTACGGGTGAGTATAGCATGTGTTGTAAATTCCCAGAGCGGGAGTGGGGGAGCATCCCGCCACTGGACAACGCCCACTCGCGGCCATCTGTCGATAAACCATAAACCATAAACCATAAACCATAAACGATAAACCACCAGAAGCACGCCGAGGTCTCCCTCGACGTGCTTCTGGACGAATCATCTTCCGGCCACCGCAGGGTGCGGTCGAGCCGTGAGTGTTGGTCGCAATGCGGTCTACGTCGCCACCGAATCGTAGGTCTGGGTCGGCTGGGCCACCTTGCGGTAGCCGATGTCGCGGATGACTTCGAGGACTTCGCTCCAGGTCGGGAACTGGCGGCCGCTGCGGCGCTTGTAGTCGTCCATGGCCTTCATGAATTCGACTTCATCGGGGCGGTAATCGCGCTCGCAGGTCGTCGGGTCAATCTGCCGCCGACGCTCGACTTTGCGACGCTCGGTTCCAGAGTAATTCGGCTCTTCGGGGACTGAGGGAACTCGTCGTTCTTTCGCGGTCTGACGTCGGCTGACGATCAGATCACTCGGGGCTTCCAATGTTCGGGTGGCCATCGACTCACACACCTTTCGGGGGAAAAAGGAGAACTCAATCGCTCCCGTCCGGGCTCCTTCACGGGGCAGGATGCGATACGGAAACAATCCGTCAACATCACTATGGATCGCATTCTCCATCAAGGCAAAGTGTGAGAATCAGTTCGCCTGAGAAAGCGGCGTGAGACTCAACGGTTATAGCGATTACTCGGGTTCCGTAAGTCTTGATTGTTACAGCGACATCAGCGAGCCAGGTTGAGCTTTATTGATGCGTAATCTCCACACAAATCCGTCAGTCTTCTCCCCTCGACCTAAGTTGTCAGAAGCCTCGCAGTATTCCCCCGTTCTCCCAGTGACCTCGCCCTCATGTCCCTCACCACCCTCCGCCTGCCCCAAAACGGAACTACCAACCGCGTCCAAACTGGTTGGTGTCTGACTGGTTGCTTGCCTCCGGGACGTACACTCTCGTCGATCATCATCGACGCGGATGCCTTCGTCATCGGGCGACGAGCGGGTGTCAACCTGCAGGTCTCCTCGGTTCGCGTCTCGGGGCGGCATGCAGAGATCCTGCGTGTCGGCGATCACCTCTTCATTCGCGACCTGGGCAGCACCAACGGCACGTTCGTCAATCGCCGCCGCGTCCGCCAGCCGACCCCGATTGGCGATGGAGACCATATCGAGATCGCCGACCTGGAGTTCCGACTGGAGTACCACAAGTCGCAGAGCGAATCGACGTTGACCCAGAAGAAAACCACAGCCTGCCTGGAGGCGATGGAGTCCGACTGGGTGCTGAGCCAGTTCGACCGGCTGGTTCGCGAACGTGCGGTCACCGCCTTCTACCAGCCGCTCATCTCGCTGCAAGACCGTTCGATCATCGGCTACGAAGCCCTCGCCCGCAGCTGCATTCCGGGGCTGGAGAATCCGGGTCTGATGTTTCAGACGGCCCAACTCGTGAGCCGCGAAGTCGAACTCTCCATCATCTGCCGTCAGCGGGCGCTGGAGGGAGCTGTGCAGCTCGCGCCGGGTTCACGCATCTTCGTGAACACCCATCCGCTGGAATCCCCTTCGGTCGATTTGATTCCGTCGATCCACATCCTGCAGAACAGATACCCGCACATCCCGATCGTGGTCGAAATCCATGAAGGGGCCGTTCACGACATCCACACCATGAGCGAAACCGCCAACGCGATCCGCGATCTGGGAGCCGAACTGGCCTACGACGACTTTGGAGCCGGGCAGGCTCGGCTGGTCGAGCTGGTCCAGGTGCCGCCCGACTATCTGAAGTTCGATATGTGCCTGATCCGCAACATCGACAAGGCCGACGCCCAACAGCGGCGGATGCTCAAGATGCTGGTCGACATGGCCAATGATATTCCGACGATCACCCTGGCCGAGGGGATCGAGACCGCTGGAGAGGCCGAAGCCTGCCGCGATCTCGGGTTCCATCTGGCCCAGGGGTACTACTTCGGCAAGCCGATGACCGTCGAAAATGCCGTCCTGGCCGCCGATACGCAGAAGGGCCTGCGCGCCGTGCAATAGGTTGCCCCAGTAACCCGACGCGTCAGCGAGGGCGGTCACTATGGACTTGGTACGGGAGCTCGATCTCCACAGCCAATATGCCCGCCCGTTGCCGGACGCCTCGCTGCGCTCGGAGCCCTCGCTCACGCTTCGGGTTACTGGTTTCATAACCCGACACGTCAGCGAGTGCGGTCTCGCTGGCTGAGGGCTGATCGCTGAAAGCTTTCCCCCCGATTGCTGGCTTATGGTGGCCCACTGCTGCACAATAGCGGCTCGCCCGTTCGCAACCTCGCGATCTGGCGGTCGCCTGCCCCTTCAAACCGAGGGGCCTTTCGGTCGAGTGTTCCATGCCGCCACGCCAGTCTCGAATTGGGTTTCTGCTCTTTATGGTCTACCTGGCCCTCTATGGAGGGTTCGTGGGGATTAATGCCTTTTCCCCGGCGCTGATGAAGTCGACGCCGCTGGCCGGGGTGAATCTGGCCGTGCTGTACGGCTTCGGGCTGATCATCGCCGCCATCTTGATGGCCTTCCTGTACGGCTTCGTCGGCAACACCGCCGGGGACGCCGACGAAGCCGCGGACGAACACGCCTCGTAGGATGGGCAATCCTGCCCGTCCCCGCGCGACTCCCAGCCGCCCAAAACCGCCCCGATGGGCCGCCGAACACTGTGCCC
>JAYTFV010000246.1:0-2703 GCA_043734065.1 Planctomycetota bacterium | reverse complement strand
CTTTAGCCTGCCCCGGAGCAGCCTAAAGCCTGAACTCCAACGCTCTACGGCAGAAACCGGTCGCGCTCCTCGGGCGTGGGCAGGCGGCAGGTCTCTTTCTTCCCAAACCAAGCCAACCGATTCGCCGAGACGATCCGGTATCCCACATCGCGCAGCGGCCTCGGTATCACCCACAACAGCCCCCCCACAATCGGCCAGATCCCCGGCAATCCCCACAGGATTCGCACCACAGCTGCTGACCTCCGATAGGTTCCGGCGGATGTGAGCAGAATCATCGTATCGAGATGCTCCAGGTCCGCCGGAGGTAATTCCCGGCGGGCGGTTTCCCCTTGCAGCGGAGCAAACCGGAACCTCCGGTGGGTGTCACGAGCCAGGATGAAATCGACCGAGACGTTACACAGGCCGCAGACCCCATCGAAGAACACGATACTCTTCCGCTGGCCCCCGATCTCAGTCGGGTGAGCGAACGCTGACGGATCGGAGGCGTCGGGCATGCGGGGCTGTTTCCGGTCGAATAGGGAAGGATGATGAGCTGGGGCTAATGCCCCGTCAATGCGAGATTGTGGGGTTGTGACCTTCCCGATGGGAGGGCGAAGCTCCTGCTGAGCCGCGAGCCAGGGAACACGTCGACTCGCGTCAGTGGCTCGGCAGGAGCCTCGCCCTCCCGAAGCATATCCTCATCGACCAACCGCAGTTTCGTGTCACGAATAACCCACATTCTCCGACATGAGCACGTTCGCGAGAGCATGTGTGGCTTTTCCAGTAGCTGCACTTGCCAGAGTGCGGGCTCCCCGCGTTCTGGCGAACGCAGCTACCTCTCTTCTTTCACCCGATGAACCGATTTCAAAACAACCGGTTGAGCCCATTCAGCGCCGCCACGCGGTACGCCTCGGCCATCGTGGGGTAGTTGAAGGTCGTCGTCACGAAGTACTTCATCGTGTTGTTCGGCGGAGGCTGCATCAGGATCGCCTGGCCGATGTGGATGATCTCGCTGGCGTTCGCTCCGAAGCAGTGGATGCCCAGCAGTTCCAGCGTCTCGCGGTGGAACAGCAGCTTCAGCATGCCAGCTGTCTGGCCGGTAATCTGGGCGCGGGCGAGACTCTTGAACAGGGCGTGGCCAACCTCATAGGGGGTCTTCGACTCGGTCAGTTCCTTCTCGGTTTTGCCGAGCGAGCTGATCTCCGGGCTGGTGTAGATGCCGGTCGGGACATCATGGATCTCGGACAAGTCCCCTTCGCCGATGATCGCGCTGGCGGCGGAGCGTCCCTGCATGTACGCCGCGCTCGCCAGAGCCGGGAAGCCGATAATGTCTCCCACGGCGTAGACGTTCGGGAGAGTGGTCTGGTACTTGGAATTGACCGTGATATTGCTCCGCTGATCGGGCTGGATGCCAATCGCTTCGAGGCCCAGTCCTTCCGAGTTCCCAGTGCGACCCGCCGCCCACAGCAGAGCATCCGTCTTGAGCTTCTTGCCTGATTTGAGATGCAGGATGACGCCGTCTGTACAGCATTCAATATGGTCGTACTCCTCCCGATTGCGCAGCAGAACGCCACGCTCCCGCAGGTGGTAACTCAGCGCGTCGATGATCTCCTCGTCCAGGAAATCGAGCAGCTTGTCGCGGGTATTGACCAGGTTCACCTTCACGTCCATGTTGCGGAACATCGAGGCATACTCGCACCCGATCACCCCCGCTCCATACACCGTGATCGACTTGATGTCCTTGTTCATCGTCAGGATCGTATCGCTGTCGAAGATGCAGGGATGATTGAAGTCGACCGCCGTCGGACGGTACGGCCGCGCCCCGGTCGCGATCACGAAGTTCTTCGCGGCCAAAACCGTATGCCCCCCATCTGGCAGTTGGACTTCGACCGAGCTACTGTCGAGGAATCGAGCGACCCCGTTGAAAATCGTCACATCATTGCGGTCGTAAAAGCTCTGCCGCATCGTCACTTGCTGGTCGATCACCTTCTGGGCCGAACGCCTGAGCTCAGGCAGATTGACATCCGTGGCCGACCCCAGCGACCGAAACAGCGGGTTCGCGCGGAACTCCATCGCCTGAAAGATCGCGAAGCGCAGGGCCTTGCTCGGGATCGTGCCCGTATGGGTGCAACTGCCGCCGATCTGCGGCATGCGTTCGATCACGGCGACTTTCTTCCCGTGCTTGACGGCCTGCATCGCCGCCCCTTCCCCGCCGGGTCCGGTTCCGATCACCACGACATCGAATTCAAAGTCAGCTGCCACGCGTGTACTCCTGGGGTGACTGTGAATCCATGAGGCATCATCCGCAGTCGATACGGAGGCATCGTAGAATATCGGCGATGAAGTGTGGAGGGCGGTGCGAATGCGGACCCGTGAAATCTGGGGATCCTCGGGGATCGCCGAAGAATACAATCTGGCTTACTTCCGTCTGGGCCACTTGGAACTTGCACTGCGCCATTTGGCGGCTGTATTCGGCGAAGCGTGGGTCGGCTTTCAGACGCCGTTTGAGCAGGCAGGCGGCCTTGTGTTTCAGGTCGTACAACGCCCGCGTCTGGGGATGGTCCTGCCGAAACATCGCGATCCCACCAACCAGTTCCGCCGCATGATCTCCAAGGATTGCGGTGGGTACGCCCGTCACGGCGGTCGCTTGTTGCAAGGCCTGGTGGACGTGCGCGGTGTCGGCCCGCCGCGTCGGAACGAGCGCGATCGGCTCCAGGTCCGCCA
>JAYTFV010000245.1:0-5917 GCA_043734065.1 Planctomycetota bacterium | reverse complement strand
ATCTACGGGCGATCCCGGTTGGAGACGCTGGTCTCCGAGGCCCGCGGCACTGTGGATGAAACGCTCAAGCAGATCACCAACGAGGTCGAGAGCTTCACCGCCGACTTGACCACACGTGATGACTTGTGCCTGATCGGGATCCGCCGGAGTGAGTGACGCCCCCGAAAAGCAGCCGACCCCCAAGCTCACTCCCAACGGAGTCCTCGGCGATGGCGGACTGATCGCCCAGCGCATGCCGGGCTATGAGAGCCGACCGCAACAGTTGTCGATGGCCCATGCCGTCGCCCGGGCGGTGATGTCCGAGCAGCATCTGGTCGTCGAGGCCGGGACCGGCGTTGGCAAGAGCTTCGCCTACCTCGTCCCGGCCATCCTCGCCGCCACGCAATCCCGCAAGGCCAACGGCGAACGACACCGCATCGTCATCAGCACGCACACGATCGCCCTGCAAGAGCAGTTGATCTCGAAGGACATCCCGTTCCTGAACGCAATCCTGCCGGTCGAGTTCTCCGCCGTGCTGGTCAAGGGACGGTCGAACTACATCAGTCTCCGCCGCATGCAGGGGGCTCTGGAACGCGGCGGTTCGCAGTTCGAAAGTGAGGCCCACTCCCAGCTCAAACAGATCCGCAATTGGGCCAAAGAGACCGGTGACGGCAGCCTGGCCGACCTCAGCTTCCGCCCGTTGACCGAAGTCTGGGACGAGGTGCAGAGCGAGAGCGGCAACTGCCTGGGCAAACGCTGCACGACCTACAACACCTGTCTCTATTACCGGGCCCGCCGGCGGGTCTGGAACGCCGACATCCTCGTCGTCAATCATGCCATGTTCTTCTCGGACCTGGCCCTGCGGCGCGAAGGAGCCAGCGTCCTGCCCGACTACGACGTGGCCATCTTCGACGAGGCCCACACCATCGAAGAGGTGGCCAGCTCACACCTGGGGGTCTCGCTCACCTATGCCCAACTGATCTACAATTACAACAAGCTCTATAACGACAAAACGCAGAAGGGCATCCTGCTCCACCACCAGTTGCAGGACGCCCAGAAGCTGGTGCAACGGCTCCGGTATGTGACCGGCGACTTCTTCGATGCGGTCCGGTTTTGGCGGGACGAGCACGCGAATTCGAATGGCCGCGTCCGCACCCCGCTGCCGATCGAAGACACGATCTCGCCGGAGCTGAACGAGCTGGCCCGGATCATCCGCAACTATGCGGAGACGCTGACCTCGGAAGAGCAGAAGGTGGAGCTGCGAGCGTCGGGAGAGCGGCTGAGCGGGCTGGCGTTGACTCTGAGAACATGGCTCAAGCAGGAACTCGAAGACGCGGTGTACTGGATCGAAACGACCGGACGCGATCGCAGCCTCAAACTCATGAGTTCCCCGATCGATGTGGGTCCGGTGCTGCGGGATGAGCTGTTCGCCAAGGTGCCGACGGTGATCTTGACGAGTGCGACGCTCTCGGTCGGAAAGGACGACTTTGGCTACCTGCGGACGCGGCTGGGACTGACTCAGGCCGAGGAACTGAAGCTTGGCAGCCCGTTCAATTTCCGCGAGCAGGTGCGGCTGGTCCTGGCCGACAACATGCCCGATCCTTCGAGCGATTCGGCCAAATACGACGAGGCCCTGATCCCTCGCATCCAGAAGCACGTCCTCGAAACGCAGGGCCGGGCGTTCGTGCTGTTCACCAGTTACCGGTCCCTCAAGCAGTGTGCCGACCGCCTGACCCGCTGGTTCGTGCAGCAGAACATGACGCTGCTGGTGCAGGGCGATGGAGTCAATCGCACGCAACTGCTCGACCGATTCAAGAAGGAAGAGCGGGCGGTGCTCTTCGGCACCGAGAGCTTCTGGCAGGGGGTCGATGTCCCCGGCGATGCCCTGCAAAACGTGATCATCACCAAGCTGCCGTTCAGCGTCCCGGACCATCCGCTGCTGGAGGCCCGCGTGGAGCGGATCAAGGAAAACGGCGGCAACCCGTTCATGGACTACCAGATCCCCGAAGCGGCGATCAAGCTCCGCCAAGGCTTCGGCCGCCTGATCCGCACCGCCACCGACCACGGCCAAGTCGTGATCCTCGACCCCCGCATCCGCACCAAGCGGTACGGGAAATTATTCCTCGACAGCCTGCCCAGTTGCCGGGTCGTGATCGATTGCGGGGAGTAATCCTGGCTGGGGCGCATGGGACGAAAGCGGGTGTTTGGGGTTGGAGTCCAACGCAGCGACACCTTCCGCTCGACGGCTCCAGACCGTCAATTCCTGCCGGTGGGGCGATCCATGGGCATCGATTGCGACAGTTTCTCTTGTCGCCATTCGCCGTCCTGGCATAGCCTCGCGGCCCCACCCTGATCGTCGGCGCGTTCTGCTCCGATGAACCGGTCCTCGCATTCCCTCCTGGAGGCCGTGGTCATGCCCCAATTTCCACTCCCATTCGATCGATCCGTCACTGCCCGCTCCTGGCAGTGGATCCTCTTCGCGACCTCCATGTTCATGGGGCTGGCTGGCTGTCAGTCGGTACTCCTGACGACCCGCTTCCAGCCGTCCGAAAACTGGCACGAGAAGCAGGAAGTCGAACTCGGGGCCAAGGTCTATCAAGAGGTTCTGGCCACCGAGCCGAAGTCCCAGGACGCCGCGCTGTGTCAGCTGCTCGACCGCGTGGGACAGCGACTCGCAGCCGCTTCCGACCGCCCCGATTACCAGTGGGAGTTCACTCTGCTGAGCGGCCCTCGGCGGGATGCGCATTGCCTGCCCGGAGGCAAGCTGGTGGTATATGAAGGACTCCTGCCGGTGTGTGCCCACGAGGCGGGACTGGCCGTGGTGATGTCCCACGAGATCGCCCACATCCTCTCCCATCACGGAAGTCAACGGATGAGCGGCAAGATTCGTGCGACAGAGGGCGATCCGTCATTTGCTCGCATCCAGGTGGGTCGCGACTCGAAGCGGATCGAGATGATGAAGAGCGTCTATGGTCTGGGGACGCACGACTCATCGTATGTGCCCTTCAGCCGGACCCAGGAGGACGAAGCCGACTCGATCGGGCTGCTGCTCATGGCCCGCGCGGGCTACGACCCGCAGGAGGCTCCGCGCTTCTGGGATCGCTTCCAACCGGGGACTGGCCCCGCCGGTCTGGACCTGTTGTCGAAGCACGCCAGCCACGACGCTCGAACGGCCAAGCTGAGGGAGATTGTGCCGCGGGCCCTGTCGGTCTATCAGAACGCTCCGCAGCGGTACGGTCTGGGCGAACCGCTCTCGCAGACAGCCCCCGCGGAGTCGGGCGTCTCGCGGGACCGGGATCAGGTTGTCGAGGTGGCACCCACCGCTCCGGCCACGGTCCGTGCCGCATTGACCACCGCGACCCCGAGTCAGACATCGCCCCCCGCCTCGGTGGAGACGAGACCAGACACTCCGTCGAGCATTTCCGCAGTCTCCATCGCCCCAGCCCCGATCGTGCAAGTCGGTCCGGGTGAGACGCCCGCACAGACGCCCGTCAACACCACTTCCCGCGTCGTCAACTCCTTCGCATGGGCCGAATTCGGGGCCCCCACCGAGCAGGGGACACACCAGCCCGCGGCGGCTCGTTCGATCGTGACAGCGTCCCTGGAAGTGGTCGCGGCTGAGGATACTGAAGCCCCCGTGGAGGCCCCGGTCTCGGTTCCCGAACTGGACCTCCTGACTGTGGAAGCCCTGGCCCCGGCGTTGCCTGACTCGGAAGCTCCCGACGAAACCGCCGCACCGCCGGTCCGAGAAGAGACCGGCGACTGGCAGCCACATCACGAGTAGCAGCCCGGTGGCCCCAGAACGGTCCATCCACGGTCGCGAGTCGTACGGAAATGACTCCGTTCGACAGCCTGTTCGCGACTTTCCTTGTTTGCCGCATCTATTCAGTCACGGCTGCCTCCCGCGACCTCGGTTTTGCCGATTTGCGTTTGCGGTTTGCCGCAGCGGTCATCATGATGAGAGGCTCGTTCTGCGGCGAGATTTCGCCGCGTGTGGCCTGCCAGACTGTGCTCCAGTCGGGCGATTCATCCTCGTTGATCCGAAGTGATGGCATTCCATGTCCTCTGCTGCCCCGCTGCGTTTTTTGCTGAATGCCCGCATCTGGGGATGGGTCTTGGGCATGGCTGCGGCCTTCGCGGTCATCTATTTCTCGCTCCCGAAACCGCCAGCCGGACGCACTGGACCGGCGGTGGACCCGGCTGCCAATGGGAAGCCGAACGGCAGCCAATGCGAGAGCAAGCTCGTCAAGTGGATCCTCAGCGTCGATCCCGAACGCTTACAGTTTAACACCGATATTGCCAGCCGAATCTCCGAGCTGAATCGCTACTGGACCACCTGCGGCTCGACGGGAGGAGACCCGATTGTCACGGACCTCCAGCCGATCCAAGCTGCGGTCCACGGAGATTACCTCGAGCGCGTGCTCTCCCCGAGCTTTGGTCGCCGTGATGTGGAACACATCCGGCAGTCACTGTTGCTGAGTCGGATGGCGACCCGGATTGGGGGTGCCCAGAAATCCGATCTCGATCGGACGATCGCCGCCATGGTGCTGGTCTCGCAGCAGGTCGAGCCCCTGGCGGCGGAGTCGTCCACCGATCATCCGCTGACTCCCTTCGAGAGCCTGCTGCTCGGGCAGGGAACGCCCTCCGATCGCGCGTGGATCTTGGCGGAGATCCTGCGTCAACTGCATCTCGATTCGGTCGTGTTGACCTCGGACGAGGCTGCGATTTCCCCTTTGGTCGGAGTCGTGATTGAGAGCGAGGTCTACCTGTTTGAACCGCTCACGGGGCTGCCGGTCCCGGCGGCGGGCGAGAGTCAGCGGAAGAGCCTGTTTCGCGAACCGGCGACCTTGAAGGCGGCCTTGGCGGATGACTCGATCTTACGGCAACTGGACATCGAGGGGCTGCCGTTTCCCTGGACAGCTGCGAAGTTGCAGGCCGCCACGGTGGGGCTGGTGGGGACCAGTAACACCTGGGCTCCGCGTCTGGCGGAGTTGCAGTTTCAATGGCCCACCACCCAGATGTGCGTGATCTACGACGGACTGGGACCGAGTTCCGACAGGCAGCGGGGGCTGGTCGAGCGCGTCAGCGAAGTGCTGGCCCCGCTCGGCTATTCTGGCAAACGAATCCAGGTCTGGGAGTATCCGGAGCGGCAATGTGCGCTGTATGTCTCTCTGAATGCCGAAGCGGCACCCCACATGGTTCCGCTGGTGACGGTGATGTCGGGACCGACACTGTTCGGGGAAGTTTCCGACTCCAAATCGGGAAAAATCTCCGTCGTCCTGCAACGCTCCAAACGGACGTTGCAGCAGGCGCGCATGCAGCAGCTTCTCGGCCATCAACTGCAGGCCATTGAAGGGTATATTCCCCTTCTGAAGGTCCACATGGCGTCGCCACCCGTCGTCAATGCCGAGATTCAGGCCGCCCTGGAACAAAATCTCCGAGTGGCGGACCGGGCCACCTACTGGATGGCCGCCACACAGTTTGAGAACAACAAACTCCCGGCCTGTGTGTCGACTCTGAAGTCCTATGCGAAGAATTTCCCGCTGGGCGAGATGGGAGAGGCCACCGCGATGCGTCTGTCAGCCTGCCTGATGAAGTCTCAGGAGTATGCGGCTGCAGCCCAGATCCTGGAAGGAATCGGCCCCGGCCCCAATCTGCTCCGGCGGAAGCTGTTGGCTCGCCGATTGCGAGAGATGAGCCAGATGCAGGGGGCAACGCCTGCGGCAAATCCGACGGGACCACAGCCTTCCCCATCTGCTCCCGCGAACGACACGATCCCGCCGCCCCCCATGGCGGAAGCGATCCCGAAGTAAGGCGAGCGGTCCGAAAATGATCCCCGTAAGACGGCCTTTCCAGGCCGTCTCTAGGCGTAACCGCAAAGACTTCGGAAGTCTGCCCGCTCAACCCTCAACCCTCAACCCCCAACCCTCAACCCCCA